>JAEMTM010000020.1:0-5807 GCA_016462305.1 Sphingomonadaceae bacterium
GGAAATCATCGAGCGCGAGAGCGCCCGTGCGCCCTCGGTCAGTTGACGGCTTGCGCCAGAACGTCGCGATAATAGGGCGATAAGGCCGGCATAAGTGGTTCGCAAATGCGTTACCTCACCGCCGGTGCGACAAAATTGGCCATTTTTGCCTGCGCCTTGCGCGATTCACGGAAGCTGAAAATCGGCCAATCGTGCATCATGCCTGAAAGCTCGATGAGCTCCACCGACGGCAGCTTGGCCTTTAAGGCGCGGGAGTCTGTGACCAAAATGTCGTCGCCGCCGGCAAAGGCCAGGATCGGCGGTAATCCGTCCCAATCGCCGAAGATCGGGCTGCATCTTGGGTCATTGCCCGGCAAGTCGCCCGCATATAGCGTGCCGCCTGCGGAAATGCCGCTGATGGTCAGGATTCCGTCGCGTGGTTCAGTCGCCTGTTGGTCAGGATGCGCGGGGTCAAGGTTGAGCCATGGGCAGATGAGCAACAGGCTGGTAGGTAAATTTTGCTGTGTATCACGCGCCATTTGCGCCAACGCAGCGGTCAGTCCGCCACCTGCAGAGTCGCCGCCCATGACAAACGCTTTTCCGCCCATCTCCGCCAGATAGCCTGTATAATAGCCCATCGCCCAATTGGTGATATGCGTGGCCGTATTTTCCGGCGCGAGCGGATAGAGCGGCGCGGTGATGGACCAGCCATGTTGCGCCGCCATGCGCGACAGAAATTTCCAATGGATGTCGGTTGCCGGATAGACATAGCCGCCGCCATGCCAGAACAGGATATGCGCCGACGGCGCACGGCCCTTGGGCGCAAGGTGCCAAACAGGACGGCCCTGAAATTCGCTTTGCCGAATATCGACGTCAACATGCGCCTTGGGCGATGGCAAGGGCCCGGAACGGACCTTTGCAATATTCTTTTCAAATTGCGGCCCGCCCGAGAACATCCGGCGATAATAGCCCGTGGTGCGCAGCGCAAAACCAGCAAAGCTGGCGGCAAAACTTGGCATAATTTACTCTCCCCCTGACAGGGGCGCTATAGCAACGTGCCAAACCAATCAAGTGGCCCTGACCGCAGCTTCCCGGCAAGCATTCTCACCGGGAAGCGCATGCGTTTATTTCGACGCTGATATCCAATCGTCGATTTTCTTTTCCAGAACAGTCAGCGGCAACGCGCCGGTGTTCAAAACCTGATTATGGAATTCGCGCACGTCGAATTTTTTGCCCAATTGCGCCTTGGCCTTGTCCTTTAGGCGCATGATCGTGAGCGACCCGATTTTATACGCCAAGGCTTGTGTTGGGATGGCGATGTAGCGTTCCACCTCTGCGGTTGCGTCGGTTTTGCCCATGTCGCTATTGGCGAGCATATAGTCGATGGCTTGTTCGCGTGTCCAACCTTTGCTGTGTAGGCCTGTATCGACCACAAGGCGCATGGCGCGGAGCATTTCGTCCGACAATGTGCCGAAGCGTTGATAGGGGTCCTTGTACAGGCCCATGTCATAGCCCAAGGTTTCGGCATATAGCGCCCAGCCCTCCACATAAGCGGTGTTGCCGCCAAAGCGCATGAAGGCAGGCAATTTTTCATTTTCCTGCGCGATGCTGATCTGAAAATGGTGCCCCGGCGCACCTTCGTGCAGATAGAGCGTGGTCATGCCCGGGGTCGTGCGGCTTGGCAGGTCATAAGCGTTGAAATAAAATGTGCCGGGGCGTGAACCGTCGGGCGTGCCTGGCTGATAGCTGCCGCCGGCTTCATATTTTTCGCGGAATTCTTCATAAGGTTTGATTTCAAGCGGGGCCTTGGGAAGATATTTGAACTGCGCCGAAATCTTTGCGTCAACCTTTTTGCCAATGTCATAATAGCCTTGAGTCAAGGCATCACGGCTGGCGGGTTTGAACTTTGGATCCGAGCGCAAATGTTCGAAAAACTCCGGCAACGTGCCCTTGAAGCCAACCTCCTTGCGGATCGCCTCCATGCCCGATGTGATCCGCGCAACTTCGGACAATCCGAGATTGTGGATGTCGTCGGCCTTCAATGGCAAGGTCGTCGTTTGCGCGATCAAATATTGATACAGGCCTTCGCCGCCCTTCATCGCCGATAGGCCGACCTGTTCGCGCGCCAAGGGCAAATAGCTGTCACGCAGAAAATCGCGCAGGCGGGCATTGGCGGGGTAGAGGCCGTTTTCGACGATGTCGCGATATTCGGACGTAAGCCGCGCCTTGTCGGCATCGCTAAAACCTTCAGGGAATTTCAGGACTGGACCATAATAAGGCGATTCTTCGGTCTTTTGCGCAAGCTGCGTATTCAATTGATCGACGACGTTCGTGATCGTCATCTTCGTTTCAAACACGCCCGTCGCCATGCCCTGACGGAAACGGTCAATCGACCGATCCATGAGTATGATAAATTCCTTATGCCGTTTCAGGTTATTGTCATAATCCTGCACCGTCTTGAACGGCGCTGCGCCCTGTCCGCTGGCGAAGGTAGGATAAAATGTGTGAAAGCCAAAAAAGTGATTGAGCGGACGGACGACGGTCAGGTCCATAATCTCTTTGGACAAGCCCTTGAGCGCATCGGTCTGGTTTTGTTTGAACACGTCATAGGCGATTTTGTCGGTCGCGTTCAGCCGGTCGCGCTCAATGCTTTTCAGGGCCTCCAAATTGGTTTCGGCGGCTTTGCGTTCATTGGCGTAATAAGCATCGGAGATGAAATCGCCAAAACGGTCGGCATAGCGCATGTCGCCCCGGAACATGGCGCTTAGCGGGTTACGTTGCAGGCTTGCCTCGTCATCGGCGGCAAATAATGCCGACAGCTTCTGGCTTTCGGTCGCGGCGGCGGTTTCTGTCGCGGTGGTCTGGGCCTGCGCGGCGAAAGGCGACAGCAAAGCAGCGCAGCTCAGCAAAAGGATATGATGCTTCATTTTCATGCGATATTCTCCGATGGTATTTCAAAATTTTCAAAAATTTATGATATGGAATTGGCGCTTGCTGTCAGCGGCATGTCGGCCAAACGCAATATGATTTCGACAAACGACAATAAACGCATTGTCAGCGAACTGCGATGCCGTTTACGACATCTTTGAAGTCGTAATCTCCAGCCAGTCATTTTGCCGATACCATTTGGTGATGATATGCTTCACCCCGCGAATGACCGGCGTGCCCGTGTGCAATGTTTTGTAATTGAGCGTCCCGTCCGGCTTTACATTGTTCCACATCAGCATCATTCCGGCCTGCGGACGAATGCCAAGGCCAAGATGCGGGAATTCGGTTGCGCCGCCCTCTTTGGGTTCGTTCAGGAAGATCATTGCGGTCCAACTGCGTTGCCCGCCCGCTGGGCCTTCCTGCACCCAATAGCTTTGGCTTGGGTGGAAAAAGTCGTGATGCGCTTTGAATTCTTGGCCGACCTGGTAACGCTGCCCCTGCATGGTTTCGGCATAAGCATTGTCGATGCCCAAAACATCGCTCATCCGTGCTTCGACTTTGGCGATGAATGCGTCCCACCGGTTAAGATGGCAGCTATAGCTGGTGCGAAAGCCCTCTTGCTCGGTGCCTTTGTATAAGGTGGAGGGCACGGCATCGGCATTAATTTTCGCAATCAATGTCTTGCAGTCTTTGGCGCTCAAAAACCCTTGATAGACATATAATTGCGCGTCTTCATGTTCGACCTGCTGCACCAGCGGATTGGCGTTCAACCTTTTGGTGACATGCGTCCCGATCCGCGCCAGCTTGGCGGGGTCATTATTTGGGTCAAATTCTTGGGCGGTCGTGTCTGTTTGCATAAGTTCACCGAATCACGGAACGATACGTCCTCTTACCATGACCCATTCGGCCTTTTCGAGAGTGCGAATATCATTGAGCGGATTTTCATTCACCGCAACCAGATCAGCGGAATAGCCAACCGCAATGCGGCCGATTTCATTTTCAAGGCCAAGCGTTTTGGCGGCTATCGTGGTGGCGCTGGCAAGGGCTTCGGTCGGGGTCATCCCTGCGTTCACCAATAAGGCAAATTCGCCGCCATTGCGGCCATGTTCAAATACGCCCGCATCGGTGCCAAAGGCAACGGTAACGCCCATGGCCTTTGCGCGCCGGACCTGACGGCCAGCGGTCTCAACAGCTTGTTTTGCCTTCACCTCAACCGTTGGGGTGTAAATGCCCTTGCCCAGACGGGCGCGGACGCCCTCTAGCGCCATTAATGTCGGGACCAAGACGGTGCCCTTGGCCTTCATCATCTTCAACGCCGCCTCATCGGCAAATGTGCCATGTTCGATCGAATCAATGCCTGCCGCCGATGCCGCCTCAATACCGCGCGCACCATGGGCATGCGCCATGACTTTCAGGCCAAGCGAATGGGCGGTGTTGGTGATGGCCAGCATTTCTTCGCTGGTGAAATGCGCCTCCAGCCCGCGGCCCTGTTGCGACAAGACGCCGCCGGTGGCAGTTATCTTGATAACGTCCGCGCCAGCGCGCGACGATTTACGCACTTTTTCGGCGCATTCAACGGGGCCTGTGCAGGTGTAGCCCGTTTCCAACGCGGCAATGACGTCATTGCGAAAGCCGGACACATCGCCATGCCCGCCGACAATCGACAAAGCTGGCCCGGCTGCGATAATGCGTGGGCCAAGGATGCGGCCTTCCGCCGTGCCGCGCCGCAGGACAAAAGCGGTATTTTGCGCAGAGCCAGCCTCCCGCACGGTCGTAAAGCCAGCCTTGACCGTCAAGCCAGCGTTTTTGACACCCATGACAACGCCCCATTCATCGGGGTTCACCGCCTCGTCACGATAATCATCGCCGGGGTCGCCGGTTAAATGGACATGGAGGTCAATGAGGCCGGGGACCAAAGTCTTGGTCGACAGGTCAACGACGCTGTCCGCCTGAAACGGATTGTTTATGCCCTTGGCAATGTCTTTAATCCGCCCGTCTTCGACCAAGATAACGGCTGGCCCGGTGGGGCCGGTCGCAGCATCGGGGATGAGGTTGCCAACGATGATGGCTTGGCTCGCAGCGGACGCGGGCGCCGTGAACGCCAAAGCCGCGCTTGCAAATAATAGATAACGTAACATCAAAACCTCTCCCATTTTATGTGCGGGAGATTGGTCAGCTTGGGCCAAGGTTACAAGCAAAAAAGCCCGGAGGGTGAAATCCGGGCCTTTTTTGTTTTTACGTGCTTACCAGAAAAAGTCGCGAATGACGTCAACGACACGGCCATTGCGCAGGTCCACCAAAAGGACATCGTCATAATAACGCACCCAACGGTAGCTGCCATAAGCGGCGGGCAGGCGGTACCGCCACGGATCGTTGATCCAATAACGCGACCCAAAATAGCCCGAACCTAACGAAAATCCGATGGAAATGCGGCTATAATTGCGGTCACGATAGGGGGCAGAATAACGGCCGGGACGGTAATCGTTTCTGTTCCGCTCACGATAGCTGCGCCAGTTATAGCGATTGTCATTGCGCCAATACTTGGTCCAGCGGCCATCCTGTGTCCGGTCCAACCGGCCATCGCGTTTCTGGTCATAGCGACGGTCAATGCGTTCATCATCATTGCGGTCAAGGCGGCGGTCGAGCCGGCCATCGCGGTTACGATCCCAATTCCGGTCCAGATTGCCGTCGCGATTGCGGTCCCAGCGGCGGTCAAGTTCACCATCGCGGTTGCGATCATAATAACGACCGTCTTGGCGCGCTTCGCGGCGTTCGGTGCGTGCATTATCGGCGGTGCGTGCATTATCGGCGGTGCGTTCGCGGCGATCCGCCAGCGGGGGTGGTGGCGCAATCTGAACGATAGGTGGACGTTCCGCAGGTTGTTCCGGCGTCCGTTCGGC
>JAEMTM010000020.1:5907-20871 GCA_016462305.1 Sphingomonadaceae bacterium
GCGCAATCTGAACGATAGGTGGACGTTCCGCAGGTTGTTCCGGCGTCCGTTCGGCCCGTTCCTCTTGCCGTTCGGCACGTGCCTCTTGCCGTTCGGCACGTTCCTCTTGCCGTTCGGCACGCCGCTCCTCACGCTGAATATCCGCAACGTCATCAACCATCATATCGGCGCTAACGGGTGCGACCGGGTCGGCATGCGCCGATATGGACGAAAGCGCTGTCGCGGTCACCAAAGTCATCAGAATGTATTTTTTCATGGCAGGTCCCCATGGCAGAGGCACCATGCGTCTGCGTGAGGCACGGACTGCACCGATTCTGCTGAAGCGAAGCTGAACTATGTATTCATGTTCATGAAAGGAGGCTTTTTGATGAACAACGGTGTCAGCGGATCTTGTTGAACGGAATATCCATGACCGGAAACTGCTCCCATCCGGTAAAATCAAAATGCCAATGTTCATGGGATAGGCCAACAAAGCCCTCTGCCTCCAAATAGCGTGCCAGCCGCGCACGGTTGGCAATCGCCGCCGCAGATGCGCCCATATAATCACGGTGCGCTTTTTCCGAAAAATCATCGAACTCGCTGGGCATTTCGACAAGCTGACCAGTTTGCAGATCATGCAAGGTCAAATCGACCGCGCAGCCGCGATTATGTTTTGACCCGCGTCTGGGGTTGGCGACATATTCCTTTTTCGGGCCAACCGGCGTTGCGTCCCACAGCTTTTTGGTAATGCGCCACGGGCGATACGCATCGTAAATGGTCAGGCCAAAGCCATCGGACTGCGCCATTTTGCTGGCGCGCACGAGGGCTGATGCGGCGGGTGCGGCCAAAAAGGCGCGGGCCTCATCATATAACACCTGGCCGGTAAAATTATTTGTCGTTGCATAACGCATATCGAGCCGGATCGCGGGATCGAGCTTTATCAGCTCTAACAGCCGCTTGGGGTCATCGGGCCTGAGCGCGGCGGCCTTGTCCGCTGGAATGAACTGCACATCACGGTCGGGCCGTACGGACGCGCAGCCGACAAGCGGCAGGGCCGCCAAGCCAGAGGCGACCGCACGGCGCGAAAGGCTTATTCTGCGTCCTTCGCCAGCCATTCTTCAAGCCATTTGATGGTGTAATTGCCGTTCTGGAAATCAGGTTCTTCCAACAAGCGTTGATGCAAGGGAATGGTGGTCTTCATGCCCTGAATCACAAATTCGCCCAGCGCACGGCGCAAGCGCATCAGGCATCCTTCACGTGTCTGACCATAGACAATCAGCTTGGCAATCATGCTGTCATAATAAGGCGGAACCTTATAGCCATGATATAGGCCGCTATCGACGCGCACATACAGGCCGCCGGGTGGGTGGTACCAGGTGACCGTGCCGGGCGACGGCATGAAGGTGCGCGGGTCTTCGGCGTTGATCCGGCATTCCACCGCATGGCCCGTGAAGGTCACATCCTCTTGGCTAAACGAAAGCGGCTTGCCTTCGGCCACGCGGATTTGTTCGCGCACCAGATCAATGCCCGTGATCATTTCGGTGACAGGATGTTCGACCTGCAACCGCGTGTTCATTTCGATGAAATAAAATTCACCATTTTCCCACAAAAATTCGATGGTGCCCGCCCCGCGATAGCCCATATCGGCCATCGCCTTGGCGCAGATATTGCCCATATGATCCCGCTCGGCAGTCGCCAGCACGGGCGAGGGCGCTTCTTCCAAAACCTTTTGGTGACGCCGCTGCAAGGAACAATCGCGCTCTCCCAAATGGACGGCATGGCCATTGCCATCGCCGAAAATCTGGAATTCGATATGGCGCGGGTTGCCCAGATATTTTTCAAGATAGACCGTCGCATCGCCAAAGGCGGCTTTCGCTTCGGACCCTGCTTGCTGCATCTGGGTCTCCAGCTCTTCTTCGCTGTTCACGACCTTCATGCCGCGCCCGCCGCCACCCGACGCCGCCTTGATGATGACCGGATAGCCAATTTCGCGCGCTATGGCCTTGGCTTCGCCGACATCCTCAATCGCGCCGTCGGAGCCGGGGACAAGCGGCAAGCCCAATGCGCCTGCGGTCCGCTTCGCCTCCACCTTGTCGCCCATCGTGCGGATATGTTCGGGCTTGGGGCCAATCCATGTGATGTCGTGGCTTTCGACGATTTCGGCAAATTGGGCATTTTCCGACAAGAAACCATAGCCGGGGTGGATCGCATCGGCATGGCTGATTTCGGCGGCAGAGATAATCGCGGGAATGTTCAAATAGCTGTCGGCTGCCGATGGCGGTCCGATGCAAATTGCCTCATCCGCCAGCCGCACATGCATCGCGTCGGCATCTGCGGTGGAATGGACGGCAACCGTCTTGATCCCCATTTCATGCGCCGCACGGTGAATACGCAGCGCAATTTCGCCCCGGTTGGCGATAAGGATTTTTTCAATGGCCATGTCTACGCAATCACCAACAGGGGCTGGTCAAATTCGACCGGCTGGCCGCTTTCGACCAAGATTTCGGTGACTGTGCCCGATATGGCGGCGACAATCGGGTTCATGACCTTCATCGCCTCAATTATCAAAACCGTATCGCCGGCCTTCACTTGCTGACCCACGCTGACAAAGGGCGGTGCATCGGGTTCGGGGGCAAGATAGGCCGTGCCGACCATCGGTGATTTCATCGCGTTGGCGGATATGGCAGGTGCGCTTGGCGCGGTTGCTGCGGGTGCCGATGCGGGTGCTGCTGCGGGTGGCGCGACGGGCGCTGCCATCATCGGCGCTGAAACGGCGGTCATATTGCGGGATACGCGAATTTTGCGTTCGCCGTCCTCAACCGCAATTTCACTCAGCCCCGTGTCATTGAGCATCGCCGCCAGTTCGCGGACGAGGTCCGTGTCGACTTGCATACTGCCAGTAGTTCCTGTCTTTGCCGCCATGTAAAACTCCTTAACGCCCCTGAATTTGCTTTGGAGCGCCTAATGTCAAAGTTGTAACGCTACGTCCAGCGCCAGTTCGTAGGACTTTGCGCCATGTCCGGCAAATATTGCTTTTGCGGCCATGCCAACATAGCTAAAATGCCGAAAATTTTCCCGCTGATGCGGGTCGGATAAATGCACCTCAAACACCGGGACAGTAATCGCCTTGATCGCGTCCAAGATCGCGATGGACGTGTGCGTATAGCCAGCAGCATTCAACAGCACCGCCTTTGCGCCGACGGCTTGCGCTTCATGCAGCCAATCGATCAAATGGCCTTCATGGTTGGACTGCCGAAAATCAATGACGGCCCCTGCGGCACGCGCACGGTCGTCCAAATGGCCGGCAATATCATCCAGCGTATCTGTGCCGTAAATTTCCGGCTCTCTTGTGCCAAGCAAATTGAGATTTGGTCCGTTCAGAACAAAGATTACCGGCTGGTCAGCCAAAGTATATTCCCCAGATAATGTCAAAGCAGCGGTTGCGCACATTGCTCACCCGTCACTATATGCCCGCAAATAAAAATTGCGAGATGAAATGACCTCTAATCTGTCCTCCGACAATATTGCCCTGACGCTCAATGGCGAGCTGCGCCGTTTTCGCAGCCACGCCACCGTTGCCGATCTTGTCCGCGACATTGGCCTTGATCCGGCCAAGGTCGCTGTTGAACGCAATCTGGAGATTGTCTCCCGATCAACATTGGAAGATGTTGTGCTGGCCGATGGCGATAGGTTGGAGATCGTCCATTTTGTCGGCGGCGGGCAGGACAGCGCCCCGAACGATAGCTGGACAGTGGCGGGACGCAATTTTCATTCGCGGCTGATTGTCGGCACGGGCAAATATAAGGATTTTGAACAAAACGCCGCCGCGCTTGTGGCGTCGGGCGCCCAGATTATCACCGTGGCCGTGCGGCGCGTGAATGTGTCGGACCCCAAGGCACCGATGTTGACCGATTATATTGACCCAAAGAAATACACCTATCTGCCCAATACCGCCGGATGCTTCACCGCCGATGATGCGATACGCACCTTGCGGCTGGCGCGCGAGGCGGGCGGCTGGGATCTGGTTAAGCTAGAGGTATTGGGCGAGGCCAAGACGCTGTATCCCGATATGCGCGAAACGTTAAAGGCGACTGAGGTTTTGGCCAAGGAGGGTTTCCTGCCGATGGTCTATTGCGTCGATGATCCGATTGCCGCCAAAC
The DNA here is from genome assembly GCA_016462305.1 of Sphingomonadaceae bacterium. GTDB lineage: Bacteria > Pseudomonadota > Alphaproteobacteria > Sphingomonadales > Sphingomonadaceae > Sphingorhabdus_B. Next base: position 10,047 of record JAEMTM010000020.1, read on the forward strand.
AATTGGAAGACGCAGGCGCAGTGGCCGTGATGCCGCTTGGTGCACCCATTGGTTCGGGGCTTGGTATTCAAAACCGCGTGACCATTCGCTTGATTGTCGAAGGCGCGAAGGTTCCGGTTCTGGTCGATGCGGGCGTCGGAACCGCGTCCGATGCTGCCGTGGCGATGGAACTGGGCTGCGATGGCGTGTTGATGAACACTGCGATTGCCGAGGCCAAGAATCCTATCGCCATGGCAACGGCGATGAAATTGGCGGTCGAATCGGGCCGCATGGCCTATTTGGCGGGCCGAATGGGGCGGCGATTATATGCGGACCCCTCCAGCCCGCTCGCTGGCCTGATTTAGGGCCGATTTTGCTATCGACGAAATGGCCAATATAGTCGTTGGTCGATCAATTTGGTGCGTTGGCCGTGACGTTGGTCGAACCATCGACGCTTTGTTGCGCTTTATCGAAACTGACATGCTTGGGTAACACAGTTGGCGTATCTGTGAATCCGTAGGCGGGGCGCATTTCATGCTCAACAGCTTGGGATGTTTATCCGCCTGCAATCCTCTCCCCCCTTTGGCTTACGGCCCAACGCCGCAGCCAATTTGAAAGGTATATGTATGGCACACCCCAAGCACATGACATTATCGTTGACCCTTGCCTGCTTTATGATGGCCACCACGCCCGCCATGGCCAAAGCAAAGACGCAGGATATTCGTCACGCCGATCTTGATCTTTCGTCTGCGGAAGGCCGCGAGCTTCTGCAAACGCGCATTCGGCAAGCCGTTCAGCACGTATGCGGCAGCCCGCGTAGGGCCTCCATCGTGGAGAACCAAAGCCAGCGCAATTGCGAAAAAGAGGCCTATCTGAAGGCCGCCTCGGCAAGCGAACGGGTTGTTTCCGCTTATCTGGAAAAGCGCGGCCTTGCTCTCAATAGCACAGCAAGCGTCACTTCCGACTGATCATCACAGTTCTATAAAACTCCGGCAGACCTCTGCCGGAGTTTTTTATTTGCCAGCAATCCGTTTGACATCGGCGAGATATTTTCGCCCGATGCGCATAGTGTGTTCTTCGCCCAGCAGCGCCTGCCAGACCCCGCCACCTTCATGCCGCAGTCCCGTGATGAGATCGCTGCGCACAATATGGCTGCGGTGAATGCGCTGAAACCGTTCGGGGTCCAATCTTTGTTCCAGCGCAGAAATCGTCTGGTGCAGCAAATAGCTGCGGCCATTGGTATGCAGCCGCATATAATCCCGTTCGGCCTCAACCCGTTCAATATCCGCGACAGAGACGCGAATAAGCTCCGCACGGTGGGATACCCAAAATTCATTTGCGTAACGACCGTTCGTTTTTGCCGAAAGCGCGGGCGCGGGCTTCTCGGCGTCGGGTGCGCCAGTTGCCCGCATGATCGCACGGCCAAGACGTTCGCTCGACACAGGTTTCAGCACATAGTCCACCACGTCTAAGTCAAACGCGTCAACCGCGAAATTATCATAAGCGGTGATCAGGATGATTGCGGGTTTTTTGGGCATTAGTCCCAAGGCGCGGGCGGCGTTGATGCCGTTCATTCGGGGCATACCTATATCCAGAAAAATAAGGTCTGGGGTCAATGTTTGGGCAATACGCAGTGCTTCTACGCCGTCATTGGCCGTGCCCACGATTTCGATCATGGGGTGATCTGCGCTCAATATTTGCAAGCGCTCAATGGCCAGTGGCTCGTCATCGACAATCAACGTTCGCAGCCGCTTCATCGGGCTATCCTCCGGTTCAGGGGTAAAGTCAGCATGGCGACAAAGCCCCCGCCACGAATCGCTTGCGTATCGAGCCGCGCCGCCGACTTATAACGTGCCTCCAATCGGTCGCGGACATTGGCCAAGCCAATGCCGTTTCCGCCAACATGGTCCGGATCGACGGCTTCGCCATCATCCAAGACGCTGAGGATAAGAACATCGCCCTCACTCTTCGCGCTGATGGTCAATTCTACCGGACGGGTGGTGCGCGAGACACCATATTTTATCGCGTTTTCGACCAAAGGTTGCAGGATTAATGCCGGGACATGCTGCCCCATCACTGCATCGGGAATGTCGATTTTGACGCGCAGCCTTTTGGGATAACGCACGCTTTCAATTTCGAGATATAGCCGTTGCAGCTCGACTTCTTCTGCGAGCGTCACATCCTCCAGCGGGTCGGACGACAGGCTTGTCCGATAAAAATTGGACAGATTCTGGATCATCGCTTCGGCCTCTTTGGGCTTTCCAATCAGGACGAGGCTGGAAAGCGAATTCAGCGTATTGAACAGGAAATGCGGATTGACCTGATAGCGCAAGGAACGCAGCTCGGCATCTTGGGCCGCTTGGGCAAAGCGGGACATTTTGCGCTCGGCCTCGCGCACTTCACGGGCATAGCCAATGGCGACGTAGAACGCGCCCCATGCGATCAGGAAAAAATAATGCGTAATCGAAATATCGGCAATTTCCTGCCAAAATGACAGGCCCAGTTTTTCTTTCAAATCTTCAACCGAGCGGCCAATGCTTGGGTCCTTAAACAGGCTGATGGGGTCATAAAGGTAAAAGATATAGAAATTGGCAGATGCCAATATCACGGCGCACGGAATGGCCCCGACGAAGGCACAGCCGACCCGAAAGCCAAGGGAGCGGCGGTCGGCCATACGCAACCCGACGTAAAGTATCCAGGTCACAAGCACGCCGGCCAACGCCACCATCAAGCGCCGTTCGAACAAGATAGCTTGCGCATTATAGTCCAGCAAAGCAGCGCGCAGGGTCACGACCAGCACATAAAAGGCCCAAAAGCCAGTGATGGTGAGCAATGCCACCTGGTGGCCAATGAGCGGTTGTGGGGACGTAGCTCTTTCCATATCCTTCCATACCGTATTTTTCGCAGCTTGCACCACGTGCATCGTTGCTCGTCGAACGCTGCGCCAAGTTCGTCGAATGATTATCTTCGGCCCAGGGCTGTTATAGCTTTAGGCGTCTTTGCGCCGATAGCGGAAATACCAGACCTCATGCCCCAAACGGCGTGCCTTGGCCTCATAGCGGGTTTCGGGCCAGCCACCGGGGCGGTTCTGAAAATCGGATGCGTTGTTGCACAGCCAATCAAATTGCCGCCGGTGGCGCTGCATGATCATCAGCGCGTGGCGGACATAGACGGGGTGATCGGTGCCAAAGCGGAATTCACCACCGGGTTTTAGTTTTGCCGCAATCAAATCAACGGGTCCGTCATTCATCATCCGGCGTTTGATATGCCGCGCCTTTGGCCAAGGGTCGGGATGCAGCAGATAGACGAAGGACAATGACCCGTCGGGAACACGGCGCAGCATGTCCAACGCATCGCCCATGTGCAGACGCACATTGTGCAAGCCGCCTTCGCGGATATGCGATAGTGCTTGCGCGACGCCGTTCAAAAATGGCTCACAACCAATAAAGCCATGATCGGGCAGCAGGTCGGCGCGGAACGCCAAATGCTCCCCGCCGCCAAAACCAATTTCGAAATGCATCGCGCGGTCGTCGCCGAACAATTGCGTGCTGCCCAGCGCGCCTTCGTCCGGAACCGAAATCTGCGGCAGCAGATTGTCGACCAGGTCAATTTGCTCCGAACGCAGCTTCTTGCCCTTTGAACGGCCATATAAGCGGTTCAGCGTCGTTGGGTCCCCGATCTTGTTCGCAGTCATGCGGGTGGCGGCTAAACTTTCGGCCGCCACCCTGCAAGTTTAATTAGCCTAAAGCGGCTTTCAAATCTGCGACCAAGTCCATGCGTTCCCATGGGAAGAAGTCGCCATCGGGCTTGCGGCCGAAATGGCCATAAGCGGCGGTCTTGCGGTAAATCGGCTTGTTCAGGCCAAGATGCGTGCGAATAGCGCGCGGCGTCAGGCCACCCAGACGCGGGATCGCCAGGATCGCCTTTTCAATCACATCGTCGCCGATGGTGCCAGTCTCGTGCGTGTCGACATAGAGCGACAGCGGCGCGGACACGCCAATGGCATAAGCGATCTGGATGGTGCAGCGCGTGGCAAGGCCAGCGGCCACCACGTTCTTGGCGAGGTAGCGGGTGATGTAGGCCGCCGAGCGGTCAACCTTGGTCGGGTCCTTGCCGCTGAACGCGCCGCCGCCATGCGGGGCCGCGCCGCCATAAGTATCGACGATGATCTTGCGGCCCGTGACCCCTGCATCGCCATCTGGCCCGCCGATCTCGAACGCGCCAGTGGGGTTAATGTAATAGACCGTATCGCGCAGCAGTACCGGGGGGATCACTTCGGAAACGACGCGCTTCACATAGGCTTTAAGCTCGGCATATTTGGCCGGATCGGCGTTATCACCCGTGAGGCAATAACCCTTTTTGTGCTGAGTTGAGACCACCACCGCAGTCGCGGCGACCGGGAGCGATTCCTCGTAGCGCAGCGTCACCTGACTCTTGGCATCGGGTTCAAGGAACGGGGCCGCGCCGGAATGACGATCCGCCGCCATCCGCTCAAGTATCTTGTGGCTGTAATACAGCGTCGCGGGCATCAGGTCGGGGGTTTCGTCAGTGGCATAGCCGAACATGATCCCCTGATCGCCCGCGCCTTCATCCTTGTTGTCGCCTGCGTCCACCCCTTGCGCGATTTCCGCCGACTGGCCGTGGAGGTTGTTTTCGAAACGGAATGTCTGCCAGTGGAAGCCGGCTTGTTCGTACCCGATTTCCTGCACAGTGCGGCGGACGGTGGCCTCTATTTCTTCTTTTGCACCCTCGGCCCATTGGCCATTTTCATACACGCCCTTGCAGCGGATTTCGCCCGCGAGCACAACCAATTGCGTCGTGGTCAATGTTTCGCATGCGATCCGCGCTTCGGGGTCTTTGGATAAAAACAGATCGACGATGGCGTCGGAAATCTGGTCCGCAACCTTGTCAGGATGTCCTTCGGACACGGATTCGGAGGTAAAAAGATAATGTGAGCGCATGGTTTTTCCAGTCTATTGCTGTGTCTGCGTATAAAGAATTCTTTATATCGTGAAGCGCCCTTAGCCTTAACCGCGACGGCGGGCAAGCGGTAACAACGCCGCAAGGATTAACAGCCCCGCAAAAGCCAGCGGAATGACGTTACCAAATTGCGCGAACAGGGTTGGCGCGTTGGCGGACGGCAAAAACGCATCGATGCGGCCATCGGTGCCCAAGGGCAGGCTTTGCCTGATCCGGCCATGGGCGTCGATGATGGCGCTGATCCCCGTTGGCGTTGCGCGGATGACGGGCAGGCCTTCCTCAATGGCGCGAAGTTGGGATTGCGCCAAAAACTGCGGCGGGCCGATATTGCCGAACCACGCGTCGTTGGACGGGTTGAAGATGAAATCGGGTCGGTTCTTGCGGTCAACAGTTTCGCCGGAGAAAATGATTTCATAGCAAATTTGCATGCCGATTTTGACGGGCCTGCCGTCAACGGTCACGGTCATCGTCCGCGCACCCGGCCCCGGCCAGAAATCAAGATCGCCCGGCACCAATCGCGCCAACCCAAGCGGTTTCAGCAACCAAGGCATCGGCAGATATTCACCATAAGGCACCAGATGTGCCTTGTCATAATGCCCCAGAATAAGGCCGAAGGCGTCCATGGCGGAGACACTGTTGTGCGCGGCAACCAATTGGCCCTTTTCAAAGACAAGGCGGTTTACACCCGTCACCAGCACATCATTGTCGGCCATCAGCGTGGTGAGCCGCCCCCGCGCACCGGCGGCGCTTTCGCCAGCCTGCCCCTGATAATAAGGATAAGGATAGCCGTCCTCCAGATAATCCGGAATCGCCGCCTCTGGCCAAAGGATCAGGCGCGGCGCTTGGTCCGGCAAAGGTCGGCTGTTCATTGCCAGCTTGGCAAAGTTCAGCGCGTCATAGCCGGGCGCATATTTGTCGGCTTGGGAGATATTGGGTTGAACCACGGTGACGGCGATGGCTTGTGTTTGGGGAACTGCGTCGCTGCCGAAAAATCCGCCCCAAAGCGAAACACGCGCGATAATTCCGGTCGCGGCCAACACAAAGAGCAGCAACCCGCCGACGAAATAACCTGTCCATCCGCCGCTACTGCGGTCGTCGCTGGATGCCCGCGTCCAAAGCGACGTAAATTTGTAAACGCCGCCGACAAGCAAAATGATGACGCCCGACATGCCATATGTGCCAATCGCGCTGGCGGGCTGCGCCACATAAGGCACGGATAAAGTTATGACGCTCAACGGGTTCCAGATAAAGCCCGTGAACACCCAACTGCGCAGCCATTCGGTGATGATCCACAGGCCAGCAAAGGCCAAGATGAGCGGGAGTGAAATCCTCCCCGGCACGGGGGAGCCGAAGGCGTTGCGGAGCAACAGCGGGACCGCCGAAGGCGGTGGAGGGGGGGGGACGTTGGGCGCTGCGTTTGCTGCCTGCCCCCCTCCGTCACGCGCTGCGCGCGCGCCACCTCCCCGTAAACGGGGAGGATTTGAAACTATCCAAACGGCCCCCGCCGCCGCCAAGGCAGGATAAACCGCCAAATACAGCGCCAGCGCGACCACGGCGATATAGCCAAGCCAGATTGGCATCGCCGCCTGAAAGGTGAATGCGACCGCAATCCATTGATTGCCAAAGGTGAAATGCCCGACCCCGAACAACCAGCCAAGAATGAAAGCGCGCTTTGTATTTTGGGCATGCGCGATCAGGTGGATCAGCAACGCAAAGCAAGCGAGCGTTAATGGCCAAAGCCCCCAAGGCGCAAATCCATAAGCCGACAATGCACCCGCGCCAATAGCGGCCCAGCGCGGAAAACGATGAAGCAGGGCGGTTATTTTCTGCACGACCCGCCTTTGCCCGTCGTATGTGACAAATGCAATCGGGCAAACATCTTCGTTGCTTGCAGTTCAGGCTTTGGCTGTTAATCCGGACTCATGATATTTTTCGCCATCGCGCTTGCCGCCGCCCCTTCTGCGCTCACCGATGCCCATCAAGGCGATATCGCCTGCGTCGCCGTGCTGGCGACCTTGGCGGAGAAACAGCGGACAGGCACAGCGCCAGCCGATGCGCCCGACGTGCGCCAATCGGGCAAAAGATGGGCGGGCATTGTCGGCAATCGCGTCACCACGCAAAGCGGGCAACCACGCGAATTGGTCGCGGTCGCGTTGTCTGAAGCCGCCAAAGCCGAATTTCAGCGGCCAAGCGATCTGGCGCGGATCAACGCTTGCGCCGTGCAAATGACGGCGGAGCTTGCGCGTGCCGACAGCATCGACAAACCTTTGCCCAAGCCGGTGACATCAAAATGAGCTTATGTCCGTTCCATCTGGCCTTTCCCGTCCACGATCTTGCCGAAGCGCGGCATTTTTACGGCGTCATCATGGGCTGCGCCGAAGGGCGGTCGTCCGACCAATGGGTCGATTTCAACTTTTTCGGCCACCAAATTGTCGCGCATCTGGACCCGTCGGCACGCAGCGTATCGACGCATAATCCCGTGGATGGGCATGACGTGCCCGTTCCGCATTTCGGCGTTGTTTTGGACATGGACCAATGGGCGGCATTGGCCAAGCGCGTGCAAGCGGCGGGCGTCCGGTTCGGCATCGAACCGCATATCCGGTTCAAGGGCCAAGTGGGCGAGCAAGCCACGATGTTTTTTTATGACCCAAGCGGCAATGCGTTGGAGTTCAAGGCCTTTGCCGACGACGCGCAGTTGTTTGCGCACTGACGCTTGCATTTTGCCGCTTTAGGCCACAGCGCAAAGCCATGGACTTTCAAAATTTCGACATCGACCAATTTTTGTGCACATATTGGCAGAAAAAACCGCTGCTGATCCGCAATGCGTTTCGCGATTGGCACAACCCGCTGGAGCCGGACGAGCTGGCGGGGCTGGCGTGCGAAGAGGAAATTGAATCGCGGCTGATTTGCCAAACCGATGCGGGTTGGGAGATGGAGCAAGGTCCGTTGGCCGAAGAACGGCTGGCTGGTTTAAGCGAGAGCCATTGGACGTTGCTGGTGCAAGCGGTCGACCATCATGTGCCCGCCGTCGCCGACCTGATCGCGCCGTTTCGTTTCATTCCCAATTGGCGCATTGACGATGTGATGGTCAGCCTCGCCGCCGACCAAGGCGGGGTTGGACCGCATTTCGACCAATATGATGTTTTCCTCATCCAAGGGCTTGGCCGCCGCCTTTGGCAGATCGGGGCGCATTGCGACGCCGATACTTTGTTGCTGCCGCATGAGGATTTGAAGTTGCTCGCTGCATTTGAACCGACCGAGCAATGGGTGTTGGAACCCGGCGATATTCTCTATGTCCCGCCGGGCATATCGCATAATGGCGTCGCGGTGGGTTCGGATTGCATGACCTATTCGGTCGGGTTCCGCGCACCATCGCGCAGCGACCTTTTGGGGCATTATGTTGACGATGTTCTCGACGGCATAGCTGATGACGAACTCTATCGCGACCCGGATTTGACGGCCCAGGCCAATGCGGGGGAGATTTTGCCCGAGGCGCTTGCACGGTTGCAGCAGATGATGCTGGAATCTTTATCCGACCCCGCCGATTTCGCCCGCTGGTTCGGCACCTTCAACAGCACGCCCAAATATCCCGATATGGATTGGCGGCCCGAAATGCCCGTTGCGCCGGAGGAACTGCGGGCGGCGATCAACGCGCAAGTGCCGCTGTCGCGCAATCCGGCGAGCCGATTGGCGTTTATCGCGGGGGCGAAGGACGATGTGCTGATGCTGTTTGCCGATGGTGTGTGTTTCGACTGTCATGGCGAGACGGCGGCCTTAGCGAGAGATTTGTGCGCGGCGGACAGCGTGGTTCTCGACGTTGAAGTCGCGGGCAGCGCGGCGGCGATCGATTTGCTCACGCAGTTGTGCAATCAGGGCTGCATCGCGTTCGACAGCGAGGATTGATCTGCGCACGCGGTTAAGCATCTGCGCGAAGAAAGCGCGTTATGTGTCGGAGGCTGACGCGCTATCGGCGGCGGCAAAGGCGACAATCACGCTGCGGCATTATGCCTGCGACCGGTGTGGGCAGTTTCATCTGACCAGCCGGACCAAGGGCAAGCGCATTGCGCGGCCGGTAACGGATTGAGCGCGGCGGCTTAGCCTTCAACCTCTCGCCAAGTGCCCGGCGCAAGGCCATCCATCGTCCATTCCCCAATCGCGCGCCGGACCAGCCGCAATGTCGGATGGCCGACCGCCGCAGTCATGCGCCGGACCTGACGGTTGCGGCCTTCACGGATGGTGAGCATGATCCAGCTATCGGGTATCGAGCGCCGCACGCGGATCGGCGGATCGCGCGGCCAGAGCATGGGATCGGCAATCCGCTCCGCCGCGCACGGCAGGGTCAAGCCGTCCTTCAACGAAACCCCGCGCCGCAACTGCACCAGCGCATCGTCGGACACTTCGCCCTCCACCTGCACCAAATAGCATTTGGCCATTTTATATTTCGGGTCCGAAATCCGCGCCTGCAACCGGCCATCATCGGTCAGCAGCATCAACCCCTCACTATCCATATCCAACCGCCCAGCCGGATAGACGCCGGGCACATCCACAAATTGCGACAGTGTAGGCCGCGGCGAGCCTTCGGTCCCCTTGTCCGTAAATTGCGGCAAGACGCCATAAGGTTTGTTGAACAGGATGATGCGCGACATGGGTGGGTGGTGTAGCGAAAGCGGGGGCGATGCGAAATGATGTTGTGGGTGGGGGGTAACTGACTCTGGCGGCATCAAAAAAACCTCTGGTGCCAAAAAATCGGTCTCGCTGAAGAACGAAAAATACCGACGGAACACCGTCTATGGTAGGTACTTATCCACAAACATACCAACATATGGTGATAAAATCAGGTTGCGTTTCCCAATAACTTCTTATAAGTAGAGAAACCCTGTCCGATTTGAAACCTCACGCCCTGCGTGGGGCCTTCTGTAGAATCGGATGGGGTTACTTTCCTTTAGTTTTAGCTTTTTTCGTTCGCGACGGGTCTATTACTGCGTTGTTCGGAACGAACAGCCAATGCCGATAGGGCTGTTCAAAACGCTCGTGCGGACCGTCCATTATCCCTGTGCTCGTTCCGACGTTAAAGTTCGGATAAATTTCGCGAATTCTATCTTTGATCTTTGCATATACACGCGCTTTAGCTTTGGTCCGCTTGCCGCGACGTTTAGCGGGCGGGTGCGGCCTTGTATGCTTTTCGTTGAGCCGCGACTGTATTCCGCCCAAAACAACATCCAGTGCCTGAAGGATATTATGCTCTTTGGAATTCACCTCGGCAATGTCATGATAGGCGATCGACATGCCAGCACGAGACCACTTTGGGAACGATGAAAGCGTGGACATGTAATCTTTGAACTGGCGGAACTTATCTGAATGATGGGGGACATCGTCGAGCAATAACTGGGCCGTTGCTGTGTCCCCGTCGGGAACAGCATATTGTAGTCCAAAGGCATGTTTTACAAACTGATAATAAAGCATAAAATAATCACGCCCTATCATATATTCTTCTAGAACAGGTCTATGCCTGTTGTGGGTGAACATGATACGAATTTTCATGTCGCCGCGCTCTACAATATCAAAAACTTTATCGACAAAAGCTATATATTTATCAGCGTAATTTTCGGTAATTCGTTGCCATTTCATTTCGCCATCAAAAATTCGCAGTTCGTTCTTTAAAGCTTGTAATTCTGCTTCGATGGCCTCGCGTCGCGAAGCAAGTATGAGCACTCCGCCATAGAAGTTCGAAAAGAACTGTCCTTTGTCATCGGATTCATCGCAATATATGATGTATCTAGTTGGCATTAAAGGAAATGGTGATAGAAATCGATAAGAGTCAAGCCTATAATTTCAAGCAGTCCTCCCACGATCTGGATTGCGACAC
>JAEMTM010000260.1 GCA_016462305.1 Sphingomonadaceae bacterium
GGTGGTAATTCGAGATACTCCTCCGGCACATAAATGGCATAGGTCGCCAGCCGGATTTCACGGACGAACTGGAACAGGCAGGCCGATAGCAACGCCAGCGCCAGCATGAACAACGCCACGGCGACCCAAGCAGCATGCGTGTTGGTGAGGCCTAACACAAACAGCGCGACAATCATGACGCATACCGAAATGGCCGATAGCACCGCAAACAATATCGACGAACCCACGACGCGCATGCGCTTTTCGATGATCCGCAATTCACGCACCACACGTTCATGCGCAGCGCCCTCGGTTTCTGCATATTGACGCTGCAAATCGCGTGAGCGGTCCACAATTCGCGATAGCCGCCCAGTCAGAACATTGAGGAGGCTGCCGACCGCGACCAGCAGGAACGCGGGCGTCAACGCGGTCTGTAAAACAGAAATGACGGCGGCAAGATCAGGGCCAAATTTACCTTCCATTTTGCTTCTCTGCCGCCAAAGCGCGCAAGTCGGTTTTGAGCAATTTGCCAATATGACTGCGCGGCATTTCGTCGATGGTGTAGAGCACCGAAATCCGCTGCGTCTTGCCAAGCTGCCCGTTCACACGCGCAAGAATGGAGTCAGGCGATGCCGCCGCGTCCGTCAACCGCACAAAGCCAACGGGCATTTCTTCGCCCCAAGCGCCAATGAGCGCGCCGAAATCACCAAATGATTTTTCCAGTTCGCTATCTATAAACATGTAAAATCCCGTCTCCCGTTCGCCGGTTGATCTGCAGATTTAGCGCGATATACAAAAGTTGCATTGCCTAATTTTCGACAGCAATGTCGGCGTTTAATTTTCCGTTATCGCCAACCACAAAAGACTGTGGAAAAACGGCGACTTTAGGGCGCTTTTCCTTGGGTTTCTTGGGCTTTGGGCCTACAGTGCGCAGATGACTGAAGAAACAACGGAAACCCCGCAATTCAACCCTTCTGCGGACAGCGCAGCCAACCCCAATCAGAATGAATATGGTGCAGACAGCATCAAGGTTCTGAAGGGCCTCGACGCGGTTCGTAAGCGCCCCGGCATGTATATTGGCGACACGGATGACGGCAGCGGCCTGCACCACATGGTGTTCGAAGTTTCCGACAATGCCATTGACGAGGCGCTGGCCGGACATTGCGACCTTGTGCTGATCGAACTGAACCCCGATGGTTCGGTTTCTGTCGAAGATAATGGCCGCGGCATTCCAACCGGTATGCACAAGGAAGAAGGCGTTTCGGCGGCTGAGGTCATCATGACCCAGCTGCACGCTGGCGGAAAATTTGAGAACACGTCCGATGACAATGCTTATAAGGTGTCGGGCGGCTTGCATGGCGTTGGTGTGTCGGTGGTGAACGCACTTTCCGAGTTTTTGGAACTCATCATCTGGCGCGAAGGCAAAGAGCATTGGATGCGTTTTGAGCATGGCGATGCCGTTGGTCCCTTGGTTGTGCGCGGGGACGCACCTATTGTCGATGGCAAGCCCAAAAAGGGCACGCGCGTGACCTTCATGGCGTCCACCAACA
>JAEMTM010000123.1 GCA_016462305.1 Sphingomonadaceae bacterium
TGCAAACATTGCTATCTCATCGCGGCCAAAATCTCGTGGATTGATACAAATGCGAAGCACACAGAGCTATCGGCGACGCCGTAGGGCAGGAAGAGATCATCGCCAACGCGGATCGCTCCGCATGTGTAGACGACGTTGGGAACATAGCCTTCACGGTCTTCGTCAGCAGCAGATAGGATGGGATTGGGCGTGCGGCCAATGACCTTTGCGGGGTCGGATTTATCCAGCAACGCGGCACCTATCGCATATTTCCGCATCGCGCCAACGCCATGGGTCAGCACAAGCCAACCTTCTTCAAGTTCGATCGGTGCGCCGCAATTACCAATTTGTACCAGTTCCCAAGGGAAGCACGGCTCTAGTAAAAGTTCACCGCCATCCCAGCAATCAATCGAGTCTGACCGAAGCAGATACAGATTTTGCCCGTCCTGACGCCCTATCATACAATATTTGCCATCAATCTTTCGCGGGAAAAGGGCCATGCCCTTATTGCGACCTGCGCCCCCCTTTATCGGTGTCAGGGTGAAAGTTCGGAAATTGCGCGTCCGAAGGAGTTCAGAGCGAATATCATGCCCGCTATAGGCGGTATATGTACCCATCCATTCACGCTCGCCCTTTTCATCCAGAAATTCGACGAGCCGTAAATCTTCAAGCCCATTTCGCTGTGCTTCCGTCACCGGAAAAATCACGGTGCCAGAGATATTGCTATCTGGAAAGCAATCTAGTGTAGACACGTCGTCGGGCGTGCCGGGCTGGTGCTTTCCCAAGGTTGCCGCTGTTGCAAAAGACGGTTGGGGCATCAAAACCAGTTGTCGGCCAGCCGAAATGATTCCTTCGCGAAAAGCGATGGTTGAAATATGGCCCTCGCCAACAGCGCGGAGCGACAGAAGAATTCTAACGCTGCCGGGTTGCAACCCCGTCTGGTCTGGATGCGCTACGGCGCTGGGATTCATCAGGGCCGCTGCGGCAAAACTATACTCATGACAAAAATATGCGCCGATGAGTTGCCGCATTTCTTTTTTGAGCGGCCCTGATAACCCTAAGCGCGGTTCAATTTCGCGAAACCGGTCGTCAAACACCTTTTCTATCTGCCAATGCCTGTCGGCAAAATCGCGCAACACCACGCTGAGTTCAGCGCGCACTGTTCTTGTGTCCAAAGCATAAATTTCACGGGCCAACTTTTGCACCCGTTCAATGTCGGGCCCAGACGCTTGCCACGCCAGATGGAACGGTCGCACGACCACCCGTGCGGGGTCGGCATGGAGCCGTAATTCATGTTGAGCGACGTCTACCATGGCGTCGCCTTATCTAACCTTAGCAATGAATTCTCTTATGGCGATTGTCGCATGTTGATAGGCCAAAACCGACTCGGCGCCTTCGTTGAGATTAAGTCCACGTTGATTCAACCCGTCATGGCTTGTGCCCGTTTGTGGATCTGCAACCGCAAGGCCGCGGTCATTGGCCCCTGAAAACCAGTCATAGGCGCGCGTCGCTTCGTCAAGCCAGCTTTCGTCTCCCGTTAAGTCATATGCAGCAGAGGCGGCGTCTATGGCCGCCCAGACTTCAACAGGCTGCTGATCGAAAGGATGGGGCTTTTGATATGGCTTACCAAAGGTGCTCGATCCTATGGGACGAAAATATCCGCCAGGCGCTTTTTGTAAAGCGGTCATCCAACGCAATGTCGCGATCCCGATTTGCTGGACGTCAATGCGGCCTAAACGCACCCCGGCTCTGATCATGGCTTCGGAAAGTCGGCAATTGTCATAAGCTAAAACATCTTCGAACCATGTCCAGCCTTCCCTTTTGGAATGGCCAAAAAGTGTCAGCAGATGATCTGCACCCGCAGCCAATATCGACGATGCCACTTTATGCCTTTTGTCTACTTCCAAAACATGATCTGCTCCCAACATCGCAAAGCCGATGGCGCGTGGAGACCCGAATGTTTCGGCAGATGATGCCGTCCGGTCGAACAACCCCTGTGCCCAATGGCGCAGGCCCGCAGACTGCGCCCAACGCACCGTTGAACCCAGCGCCCAGAGCGTCCTGCCGCAGCTATCCTCTGATCCAATTTCTTCGAGCCAATTTCGTCCAAACCCCATGAAATTTCGGAACTCGCGACGATCTTCGTTCCACGAACTTTCCACAAATGCGGCAAATCTAGTGCTTAATTGACGTGCCGTCGCAATATGGCCTTTCATCTTATTGGTAAGCATCAACGCCCGGGCGTTATCGTCAACGCAATAGCCATGTGCTCTGTCGGGAACATTGCCAATGCTGTGCTGTAATATTCCAGTATCATCACAGAGTCTTAGCAAGCCATCGATCCCGATAGCCGCAGGTATCGGTGCAGATTTAATAGAAATGCGCACTTCATTCAAAACATCGAGACAGCGAACGGCAAATGCCGGCCAGATCATATCCCGGTTTTTATTATAAGCGCGCCTCTGCAATGCAGAAAGCCTGCCCTTATCGTGCAAAAGACCGATCACTTCTGTTGCGATTGCGTCGCTATCATTGAAGGGAACGATAATGCCGTGATCGTCGGAAAGCAGCTCAATCGCGTGAACATAAGGTGTAGACACCACCGCTTTACCCAATGCTAACGCGTATGATAACGTGCCCGAGGTCGATTGGTCCACCCCAGTGTAAGGGGTAACATAAATATCGGTTGCCTCAATCAAGTCGAGCAGCAATTCTGTTTCAAGAAATGCGTCAAGCCAATATATGTGTTGCGCAACACCCAGCGTGGACGCCAGCGTCTTGAGCTTTGCCCGATAAGTTTCACCCTCGACCGTCAGTAAATTGGGGTGGGTGGCACCCGCAATGCAGTAAAGCAGATTGGGATGCTCCAATATTATGGCTGGCATGGCCGCGATGACGGCTTCAATTCCCTTGCCCGGACAAAGCAGTCCAAACGTTAGTAGGACGTCCCTGCCTTCAAATCCAAGTTTGGACTTGAATTGTGCCGATCGACCAAATGGCCGATCCGGAACCCCGTGGGGGATAAGGACGATCTGGTCGCTATCTGCCCCGTAAACGCTGCCCAGTAAGTCCCGCGAACGTTCCGACATGATTACTAGTTTGCGCGCTTGCGCAATCAGTCGGCGCATCACGCGCATTTGGTCGGGGTTCGGTTTTGCCAAAACGGTATGTAATGTAATGACTAAAGGGGCCGCAATCCGGTCAGTTAGTTCTAACACCATATCCCCGGCTGGCCCGCCGAATAACCCAAATTCATGTTGGAGCCATACGACATCTGCTTTGCTCATATCGATGTGCTGCGCGGCATCAATATAGCTGCGCGGATCGCCTTCCGTAATCGTAGAGCTGACTGAGGCGTCGAATGCGATAGCGGATAAAGCTGGCGTCATTGCATAAACGTGGATCTGCAAATCCGGTTGCGCGGCTGTTAACGATGCGTGCACATCTGCGGTGAATGTCGCGATGCCGCATCTGCGCGGGGTAAAACCACCAATCAGGGCGACGATGGTCGACTTAACCTTCGGTGCCGATCCGCCAATAGGCAGGATGTCATCTTTAAAGCTATTGCGTTCGATAAATTCAAGCACACGAAATCCTTAAAAATTTTGGTAACCATGCGATGACGCAAGCACTGCGATTTCAACACAGAGGTCAAAAAGTTGCGGAGCGTTCGCTCGGAGAAATAACCGGCAGTGGGAACCTTTGTTCCCGCCTATGGAGCAACTCAAGGGCACCGAACCCTCAGACTGGCATTAGGCCGTGACCGCATATATATAACCTTCGCGGCGTCAAAATGGCTGCGAGATCGAAGCCATTTTGGCGTCAATGCGATGGGCCTGCCGATAGCTTTTGTCGTGACCGGCGGCGAAGTTCCCGATTACAAAAGGCAAAGACCATGCGCAAAGGCTCTTGATTTTCCGCTCTCGTCAGAATTAATCTACCGTTTGTCGAAATCCGATGGCTTTTTGTCGAAAGCGGTGATCGCGGCATTCCGCAATTATGTCATCAAGCGAGTGTATGAGGATAAGGCGTTGGAGTTTGTTAGGAAAATCGCCCGCCGCTAGCGCCGCAGCACAAGAAGTCACATGATATGCACAAGAGGTCACACGATATGAAGGCTCAGTTCGCCGCGGCGCTCGCCGCTCTTATGATTGCCGCCCCGGCTATTGCCGAGGCGCCCGCTCCCGCCCCTGTTGCTGCCAGCACTGCGGGCGAATGGCGCACCTTCGCCACCGAAGCCTATCGCGGCAAGCGTGACAGCGTCAGCTTCGTCGATGCGGACCATGGCTGGTATGGCACCGGCGCGGGCGACCTGTTCGCCACGAAGGATGGCGGGGCGCGCTGGGAGAAGGTCGCCAGTCGCCCCGGCACCTTCGTGCGCGCCGTCGGCTTCGTTGACCGCGATAACGGCTTCATCGGCAATGTCGGCACCGATTATTACCCCGGCGTCACCGACGAAACCCCGCTCTACCGCACCCGCGACGGGGGCCGGACGTGGGCAGCGGTCAATACCGGAGCTGCGACGATTAAGGGCGTATGCGCAATCGATATCCTCACCGCGAAGCGCATCTATCAGGGCAAGTTGCAGCCGCGCACGGTGATCCACGCCGCAGGCCGGGTCGGGGGACCGACGGGTATGCTGCGCTCCACCGACGGGGGCGAAAGCTGGCAGGTGATCGACATGCGCGCGCACGCGGGGATGATCCTCGACGTGAAGTTCTTCGACGAGAATACCGGCCTCGTGTTCGCCGCCACCGATCCCGATGCCGCCCAGGCCGAGGGGCTGGTGCTGCGCACCACCGACGGCGGCAAGACGTGGAGCGAGGTCTATCGCTCGGGCCGCAAGCTAGAGCTGGTCTGGAAGGCGAGCTTCCCCGAGGGCGGCGACACTGGCTATGCCACGGTGCAGTCCTACGATTCCGAACGCACCACGCAGCTCGTCATCCGCAGCGACGACAAGGGCAAGACGTGGCGCGAGATCGAGATGGCGCAGGACAAGACCGCGCGCCAGTTCGGCATCGGCTTCGTCAGCAAGGATGTCGGCTTCGTCGGCACTGCGGCGGGCGGCTTCGCTACGAAGGACGGCGGCAAGACCTGGGAACGCGCCCCAATCGCACCGGCCGCCAACAAGTTCCAAGCGGTGCCGCTGGGCAAGGGCATGCGCCTCTTCGCCATCGGCACCCAGGTGCAGGCCATCGACCTGCCAGCTCCCCCGAAAGGCTGAGCATGGTGCGCGATGTCATCAATCCCGATGCGCGGAAGCGGAACCGTTCTTTTTCTTGGCGCCCATAAAATTCAGACGCAACTCCGCCCCTTGTCATCACACCCCCTTTCGTCATCACACCCCCTTTCGTCATC
>JAEMTM010000124.1:0-2072 GCA_016462305.1 Sphingomonadaceae bacterium
TTCGAATGGCCAAGCCGACCAGCACGCCGAAGAATGTCACCAAAAACAATATCGTTTTGACGGGCCGCGCAGTGGCTGCAATACTGGCAAGCATATCATGCCCGCCGGTAACTGCCGCCTGAATGAGCTGGCTGATGGTCTCAGCATAATCGGCAATGGCAAAACCGACGGCTGCGACCATGATGACCTTACCAAGCCGGGCGAGCATGGCGTGCGGCGACGCGGCAAACATCCGCCCGCCTGCAAAAGCGCCCCAAGCATAAACCGCGATAAAGATGAGGTCCAATTCCATGCTGTAAATGGCGAGGTCCATCACACCTGCGGCCGTCCAACTGGCATGGATGGCATCCACGCGGGCGGCATTGCCCGCCGCCTGATGATCGCTTATGCCCAAAAGCGCGGTTTCTGTGACCAGCCAGACATTCATCACGACCAGCGCCGCGAGCAACAAGATGCCGGACAGCCAGAACGTCCAGAAACGCCTTTCCAGAGCAGATTCCTTGCGCATGGTTAGCCGAGTTCCAATGACGCTGCCAACGCCCCTGACAGGGCATCCTCGCGCGTTAGGTGATAGCTTGTGTAGTCATGCAACTGACCATTATGTTCACGCTGATGTTCAAGCACCAATCGACCGCCCAATCGTTCAACGGCGGTGCGTGAACGGAAATTGGTTGCGCCAATCTGAAATGCCACGACCCGAACATATTGGAAAATATACTGGAGCATCAAGGCCTTCACTTCGCGGTTGATGCCCGTGCGCCAATATTCCGTCGCAAAAAAAGTATATCCAATTTCGATTTCATGCGCATCGGCGTTAAAATGGGCAAAGCGTGTGCTGCCGATGATGTCGTTGGTTGCGTTGTTGATGACGGCAAAGGCACCGCATGAGGTGATAGCATCGGCAAAGAAGCCATCAAATACTTCCTTTTTATACCGATCCGGAAACGGATGCATTGCCCAGATTTCGGGGTCGGAGGCGACGGCATACAGCGCATCATAATCGCGCGGCAATAACGGCCGCAGCGAAACGCGTGCGCCAGTTAGAACCGGTTGAATGTCGAACGGCGGCAATGTCACCAGCGGTCACCTGTCAGCGCCGCGACAAAGGCTTGCCCAAGCTCTGGCTTGGTAACCGCGCTCATATGGTTGCCGGGCACCGTAAACAGCCTCCCATGCTGCAACAGCGCCGCGAGGTCGGCTGCGGAACCATTATCGTCATCTTGTTCACCGCATATAACAGCAACGGGCAGGGTCCAACGCGCAATCTCTGCGGCAGTGGTGTCGACGAACGTATCCAAAACATGCCGCAATGCCGCCGGATCACCGCCCGTGGTTTTCAGGAACGCCTCCGCCATCCATGCGGACGACCCCTGTTCATGCTGCCCCAGATTGTCGAAGATATGGCGGAAATGCGCGCCCCGTTTTCCCGTCTGAGTGAGGCCCTCTAGCCCCATGCCTGAGATAACGGCCCTACCAGGCGCTGCGCCACGCGCGAGCATCCGCGATACAGTCCGTCCACCAAGCGAATAACCGCCAAGGTCATAATCGGTGATATCCAAATGCCCAAGCAACGCAAATTGGTCATCTGCCAAAATATCGCGGGGATAATATTTGGGATCATGGGGTTTGCCACTTATGCCGTGGGCGCGCAGGTCAGGCATGATGACGCGGTATCCCGCTTTGGCCAACGCAGCAGCATGGCCGTATTTTATCCAGTTGGTGTCGGCTTCGGACATGAACCCATGTATCAGCAATAAAGGCCGCCCCTGCCCCGTCTCGCGCCACGCAATCTCGACCCCGTCGGCGGCTTGGAAACTGTTGGATATAATCATAAACCTTACTCGATTTTCAACAATCCACGCCCCGGACTAACGCGCAGCCAAGCCTTTTTGCGCCATGCGCCACAGCGCCATGTCGATACGGTCCTGCCCAAAAAAGGGTTCGCCATCGAAAACGAGGGTTGGCACACCCCAATGCCCCGCCGCCTCAAGGGCAGCTTGGTTGGCGGCGATTTCTGCGTCAAGCGCTTCTGCGTCGCTGATCGCTTCGGCATCCAGCTCTGCCAAATCCAA
>JAEMTM010000124.1:2172-3240 GCA_016462305.1 Sphingomonadaceae bacterium
CCATAACTTAACCCTTTTTCAAATGCCGCCGCCCAAGCAGTTCGGCAATCTGTACCGCATTCAGTGCGGCCCCTTTGCGCAAGTTATCCGACACGCACCAGAAGGCAAGGCCATTGTCCACAGTCGAGTCTTCACGCACGCGGCTGACATAAGTCGCATCGTCGCCAGCGGCCTCGACCGGCGTGATGTAGCCGCCGTCTTCGCGCTTATCGACGAGCATGATGCCTGGGGCCTCACGCAAGATATTCTGCGCGGTTTCCGCCGACATTTCCCGCTCATATTCGATATTCACCGCTTCGCTGTGGCCAACAAAGACGGGAACACGCACGCAAGTCGCCGTTAGCTTGATCTTGGGATCGAGGATTTTCTTGGTCTCGACCATCATCTTCCATTCTTCTGTCGTATATCCATCCTCAAGGAAATCACCGCCATGCGGAATGACGTTGAAGGCGATCTGCTTGGTAAACTTTTTCGGCTCGGCGCTGTCGCCGACAAATATGTTGCGGCTCTGTTCGAACAATTCGTCCATGCCCTCTTTGCCCGCGCCAGACACAGACTGATACGTCGATACGACAACGCGGGTAATCTTGGCGTAATCATGTAGCGGCTTCAACGCGACGACCAATTGCGCCGTTGAACAATTCGGGTTGGCGATGATGTTCTTGCGCTTGTAGATATCGATCGCGTCCGGGTTTACCTCAGGCACGATCAAGGGAACATCCGGGTCCATCCGGAAAAGCGAGCTGTTATCGATCACCACGCAGCCAGCAGCAGCGGCAATCGGCGCGTATTTCATGGTCGCTTCCGAACCGATGGCAAAAATCGCCATGTCCCAGCCCGTCCAATCGAAATTCTCGATATTCTGGATCTTGAGCATCTTGTCGGTATCGCCATATTCGATTTCGATACCTTGGCTGCGCGATGACGCAAGCACAGCGACCTCGTCGGCGGGGAATGCGCGTTCGGCCAAGATGTTGACGACTTCGCGGCCCACATTGCCCGTCGCGCCTGCAACTACGATACGATAACCCATGTTCACTTCCTTTTTATGTTCCCCAGCGAAGGCTG
>JAEMTM010000124.1:3340-4412 GCA_016462305.1 Sphingomonadaceae bacterium
GGGCACACACAATAAAAGCCGGGGCACTCACTATAAAAAAGGCCGGGCTCTTTGTGGGAGCCCGGCCTTTCATGTTCGGTTTAAGAACGCTCGGCGGCTCCTGCCTTATTCGGCAGCCTCGGTGGTCTTAATAGGACGCGGGTCGCGGCGTTCGGCAATACGTGCCTTCTTACCGGTCAGGCCGCGCAGATAATAAAGCTTCGCACGACGCACGACGCCCTTACGGACGACTTCGATGCTGTCGATGTTTGGGCTATATAAAGGGAATACGCGCTCAACGCCCTCACCGAACGACATTTTGCGTACGGTGAAGTTGGAGCCCATGCCCTTGTTCGAACGCGCGATGCACACGCCTTCGTAATTCTGAATACGCGTGCGCTCACCTTCGATGACCTTCACGCCCACCTTGACGGTGTCACCTGCACGGAACGCAGGAATTTTTTTGTTTTCTGACAAAGCTGCAATAGCTTCGGCTTCGAGTGTTTGGATGAGGTTCATGCCCCATTTAATCCTTATTCTTTTGTCGCACGTCAGAGGCAGGCTGAACCCGGGCGTCTTTGTAACGCCCCCAAAGGTCCGGTCTGCGTAACCGAGTGATTTCCTCTGCCTGTTGTTTCCGCCAAGCAGCTATTTTCGCATGATCCCCCGATCGCAACACTTCAGGGATCATACGCCCTTCCCAATCATTGGGTCGGGTATAATGCGGATATTCAAGCAATCCTTGTTCAAAGGATTCCTCGTCACCGCTGGAAGACGCGCCCATTACGCCGGGAAGCAGCCGAATGCAAGCGTCTAACAGCATCAACGCCCCAATTTCGCCGCCCGACAGGATGATGTCGCCCATGCTGACCTGCTCAATTTCGGGATGTGCGTCGAAAAGGCGCTCGTCAAAGCCCTCAAACCGGCCGCAAAGCACATTGACGCCGGGGCCAGCGGCAAGTTCACGGATGCGCGCCTGCGAGATTGGCGTGCCGCGTGGGGTCATGGCAAGGATGGGGGCGCATGGCGTCGGGTCCTCGGCAGAGGAGTCTCTATTCGCAAAACCGGCCAGAGCCGTTATTCCCCCCTCCCC
>JAEMTM010000124.1:4422-5336 GCA_016462305.1 Sphingomonadaceae bacterium
CGTCTAACAGCATCAGCGCACCAATTTCGCCGCCCGACAGAATGATATCGCCCATCGACACTTGTTCGATTTCGGGACGGGCATCAAACAAGCGCTCATCAAAGCCTTCAAATCGGCCGCAAAGGACGGTTATGCCAGGGCCTGCGGCAAGTGCACGGATGCGGCTTTGCGCGATCGGCGTACCGCGCGGCGTCATGGCGAGAATGGGAAGTTCAGGTTGCGCCCCAGACGCATAGTCGACCGCTGCGGCAAGGATATCCACCCGTAATACCATCCCCGCCCCGCCGCCTGCTGGTGTATCATCTACCGTGCGGTGCTTATCCGTCGCAAAATCGCGGATCTGGAGAGGTGAGCAAGACCATTTGCCCTCCTCCAACGCACGACCAGCCAAGGACATTCCCAATGGGCCGGGAAACATCTCGGGATACAGCGTGAGGATTTGGGCGTGAAAGGTCATATCACGAAAGCGGCATTAATGATGATATTGCCGCCCGCGCCGGCGGTCCATTCGGGGACAGCGTCGGCGGTCATCGGGACCATGAATTTTTTACCGGGCTTGCCTTCAACAGATGGCATCTGAATTTCCAGAACGTCGCTAGCACCGAAATTTTCGACAGCAACGCAGCTACCAAGGTCATTACCATCGGTAGACACGCATCGCAAACCAAGCAGGTCGCTGTAATAATATTCGCCGTCATCCAGTTTAGGCAAAGCCTCACGCGGGACAGTCAGCAACGTACTACGCAGTTTTTCTGCGGCATTTCGGTCGCTGATTTCAGCAAAGCGCGCAATTGCGCCGTCTTTGGTCGGGCGCAACGACTTTACGGTCAACGCCCCGTCATTGAAACTTTTGTAATGTTTCAAGCTGTCGAGATTATCGGCAAACAGCTTCAAACGGACTTCACCAGTCACGC
>JAEMTM010000125.1 GCA_016462305.1 Sphingomonadaceae bacterium
CGGCGTCACGGCGTTGTGTAACCCACATTCAACCTTGTCCCAGCCCTTCCAACGGCCCGAGCGTGGGTCTTCGCCGGGTGCAACTTTGGTGGTGCAGGGGGAGCAACCGATGGATGGATAGCCAAGTTTTACCAAGGGATGCGTGGGCAAGGCGTGCTCGGCCATATAGGCGTCGATTCTGGCTTGGTCCCAATCGGCGAGCGGATTGACTTTCAAACGGCCATTTTCGATTTCAAACTGGGGCAGTGCGCGGCGGGTTGACGATTGAAACGCTTTGCGCCCCGTAAACTGTGTATCAAAGTCGGCCAAAGCGGCATTCAACGGCAGCACTTTGCGGATTTTGCAGCAACCATCGGGGTCATATGACCAACGCAGGCCAGTTTCATCCTTTTGCTGGAGCAAAATAGGGTCAGGGGTCAAGATGCGTAGGTCCAACAAGCCAAGCATTGACCGAAGTTCCTCCCGATAATTAATCGTTTCGGGAAAATGCTTGCCCGTGTCCAAGAACAAGACCGGGATAGTCGGATCGATGCTTGCAATGAGGTGCAGCAAAACCGCGCTATCGGCGCCGAAGCTGGAGACCACAGCCGCATCGCCCAACATATCCTCACGTAGCAAGATCGCCAGAATCTCAATCATATCACAGCCCTGGAACATGTTATTCAGGTGAACCGCGTCGCCTTGTGTATAACGCGGGGCAGTGTTGATACGATCGGCGATGCGGACCTCATTATCCATGGCGTAGCTTCCAACTGGGCTCCACGGCATCGGCAGCCCGTTGATACGCATATTCATAATGCGCCAGCGCGCGTGCGACGGCATCGGGGTTTAAGGAGGATTCAGGGGCGAAACTGTCAAAGCCGCAGCGGCGCATGAACGCAATCTGATCGACCAACACGTCACCTTGGGCGCGTAATTCGCCCTGATACTTAGCCTCGCGCAATATGCGTGCGGCGCTATAGCCCCTGCCATCGCGAAATTTGGGGAAGGCCACTTCGATCAGCGTCAGCCGGTCGAGGAAAGGAATTAAAGCGCGGGCATCATCATCGGGTTCCAACCGGACGGCGGTCGCGTTGGATTGGTCCAGAAACGCATCCAGCGTTACCGACGGCTGTTCGGTGACTTCATCGGTGCGATAACGAAACTCAACCATAAATTGCCTGCTTAAAGGGTTCGAGGCCGACACGGCGATAGGTGTCGAGGAAACGTTCATTGCCCTGCCGCAGTTCCTTGTAGACTTCCGTCGCCTTTTCTACCGCGTCAACCACGCCATCTTCGTCAAAGCCGGGGCCAATGATCTTCCCGATGCTGACGTCTTCCGCGCCAGAGCCACCAAAAGTAAGCTGGTAATTTTCCACGCCTTTCTTATCGACGCCCAATATGCCGATATGCCCGGCATGATGATGTCCGCAGGCATTGATGCAGCCCGAAATTTTCAGCTTCAGCTCGCCCAAATCGCGCTGCCGGTCCATGTCGGCAAAACGTGTCGCAATTTTCTGCGCGACGGGGATGGAACGGGCATTGGCAAGGCTGCAATAATCTAGGCCGGGGCAGGCGATGATGTCGCTGATCAGGTCAAGATTGGCGTCGGCCAACGCGGCATCGCGCAAGGCGTGCCAGACGGCATAGAGGTCGCTTTTTGCCACATAAGGCAGGACGATGTTCTGCGCATGGGTGACGCGCAATTCGTCAAAGCTGTATTTTTCGGCCAAGTCAGCCATGACATCAATTTGGGCCGATGTGGCGTCGCCCGGAATGCCGCCAAGTGGTTTCAAGCTGATGTTGACGATGGCATAGCCAGTCTGCTTGTGCGGCTTTACATTTTGATCGAGCCAGACGGCAAAATTGGGATCAGTGCGGTCCGGTTCTACGTCCGGCGCATCATATGCAGGCGGCGCGAAAAAGGCATTTATGCGTTCCAACTCAGCCAAAGGCGGGTCAATGCCGAATGTTTTGACATGTGCAAATTCCGCTGCGACCTGACGGCGATATGCGTCCGCACCGATTTCATGGATCAGGATCTTGATCCGCGCTTTGTAGATATTGTCGCGCCGTCCGTAGCGGTTGTAGACGCGCAGACAGGCCTCAAGATAGCTCAACAGATCGCCCGCTTTCACAAAGGGATTGATCTCAGGCGCGATCATCGGCGTCCGGCCCATGCCGCCGCCGACAAACACCCGCGCGCCCAATGCGCCATCTTGGCGGATCAGCTCAAGCCCGATGTCGTGTAAACGCATGGCTGCGCGGTCCTCGGGTGACGCAATCACGGCGATTTTGAACTTGCGGGGTAGGTAGCTGAATTCCGAATGGAAGGTTGACCATTGGCGCAGCAATTCGGCCCAAGGACGCGGGTCGGTGACTTCGTCCGCCGCCGCACCTGCATATGGGTCCGACGAAATGTTGCGGATGCAATTACCACTTGTTTGAATGGCATGCATTTCGACGGTGGCCAGCTCTTCTAATATATCGGCACAGTCTTCCAGTTTGATCCAGTTATACTGAATATTCTGGCGCGTGGTGAAATGGCCATAATCGCGGTCATATGTGCGCGCGATATGCGCCAGCATCCGCATCTGCCGTGAATCGAGCGTGCCATAAGGAATGGCAACGCGCAGCATATAGGCATGCAATTGCAGATAAAGGCCGTTCATCAACCGCAGGGGTTTGAACTGGTCCTCCGTCATTTCTCCGGCAATGCGGCGGTTTATCTGATCACGAAATTCGGCGACGCGCGCGTCCACCATCGCTTGGTCATAATGGTCATATTTATACATATCAGATTATCCAGTCGCCAGCCGCAGGGTCGGCAGGCTTGAGTGTGAGGTCAGTGCGGACGGTTGGTCCCAGCGCACGAATACGGTCCTTAATATGTGCCGGGCGCGGGCCGTCTTCGGTTGGCAGCGCGTCAATGATGTAGGGCGCGTTGACGCGGCGTGCGCCTTCCTCGGCGTGGAGTGTCGCCTCACCATGTTCGCCAACATCGGCGGCATCTTCGACATGGATGGACCAGCCATTGCCCGTCCACCAGGTTACAGCGCCAGACCCCAAATCATTTCCCGTCAGTAACTTCACGCAATTTTCTCCGCCTGTTTGGCAAAATGGAACAACCGGTCTTTGGCATCGGATTTCAGGACGACATCGCCGACAATGATGATGGCGGGCGAAACAACGCCTTCGCGGGCGATCATGTCGCCAAGGTCGGTTAGTATCGTCCGCATGGCGCGGGCATCGGGCCGTGTGGCACGCTCCAGCACCGCGACAGGCGTATCGGGTGAAAGCCCATCGCAAATGAGCTTTTCGGTAATGTCCGCCGCCGTGGCGATGCCCATATAGATAACCAAAGTGCGGCCTTTACCCGCAAGGCCCGCCCAATTCTGGTCAGTCAGGCCCTTGCACTGGCCAGCGACGAAGGTAACGGCGCTGGCGGCATCACGGTGGGTCAGCGGCAACATCGTCGCTGCTGCACCGCCCATCGCGGCGGAGATGCCGGGAACGACCTCGACATTGATGCCAGCGTCGCGGCAGGCTTCCGCCTCTTCACCGCCGCGTCCGAAAATAAACGGGTCGCCGCCTTTTAACCGCACGACCTTATGGCCAGCCAGCGCCTCGCGCACGAGGATGTCGTTGATGCCGTCTTGCGGGACCGAATGGCGGGATCGGCTTTTGGCGACGGAAATCAGCCGTGCGGCGGGATTGATGAGCGCCATGATCGCGTCATCGACAAGGCCATCATGCACCACAACGTCCGCGCTCGCAATCAACCGAACCGCCTTGACGGTCAGCAGTTCGGGGTCACCGGGGCCAGCGCCCACCAAATATATACGTGCTTGTTCCATCTTGCGATCATGGGCAAATGCGCCGGATGCATCAAAACAGGATAAGTTGGCCAAGGCTTAGAAGAACTTTAGCGGATCACTTTGTCGTTAAAAACTCGGCGAAATATGGGCTTGCCCCATCTCCCGAATATCAAGGATTTTGCGCTGTAACATTTGCCAGTCATCCTTTTGCGATATGGCCTGCCAGATGCCTTCCACCTCGTTGATTAACATCGAACATATCGCGCCCTTCGCCCAATAATCGTGGCGGTCCCCTGCCACTGGCGCGTAATCACGCAGCAAATCTGCAAATGCGGCCTCATATTCGCCGGGGGCTTCGCCCGCGTCCGCGATGCCGTGGCGATAGCGATAGAAGAATTGATCGATTGCAATTTTCTCCCGCGACATCGCGCGTTCGGCGGCTTCGACCAATTGCCGGTCCAATGCCTCTGCGCGTGATGCGACACCCAGCCGCCACAAAAAACGCCGGATGACCGCGTGCTGATACAGGGCCGGAAAACGCTCCAGCGCCGCAATCAACGGCGGTGCATCCGACAATAAGCGCAGCGCAACTGCCAACTGTCCCAAGTTCCAATGCAGCGCTTCGGCCTGTCTGCCAAAGGCGTAAAGACCAGATTCGTCGAAATAGGCCGCCGTGAATTGCGGGTCCCAATATTCGGTGAAGCGCCATGGCCCATAATCGAAGCTCTCTCCGGTAATATTGATATTGTCGGTATTGAGCACGCCATGGACAAAGCCAGCGACCATATATGACGCCGCAAGATCCGCGACCCGTTCCACCGCCAGCTCAAGCAATTGCGCCGCAGGATTTTCGGAACAGGCAACATCGAAGAGCTGCTGCAAACAATAAGCGATAAGCTCCTCCATAAACGCAGCGTCGCCCTTAGCGGCGACACGTTGGAAGCTGCCAATGCGGATATGGCTATGGCTTAATCGGACCATGACGGCGGACCTTGTGGGCGATGGTTCATCGCCGCGCATCAATTCTTCGCCGGTTTCGATGATCGAAAATGTTTTGGAGGTGTTGACGCCAAGCGCCTCCAGCATTTCGGTCGCCAATATCTCGCGCACCCCACCTTTTAGCGTCAAACGGCCATCGCCACGCCGGCTGTAAGGCGTGGTCCCCGACCCCTTGGTGGCCAGATCAAGCAAGCGGCCATCGCCATCGCGCATCTGCGCAAACAGGAAACCGCGGCCATCGCCAATGTCGGGATTATAGACGCGAAATTGGTGGCCATGATAGCGCAAAGCCAGCGGCTCAGGCATATTGTCGGGCAGCGGTTCAAAGCGGCCAAAGTGGCGGACCCAGGCCGCGTCGTCATAGTCAGCGAGGCCAATTGTCGCCGCCCAACGATCATTACGAAAGCGCAGGACCGCCTCCGGAAAATGCGCAGGCCGGACGACGTCACCAATTTTCGCGCCAAGACTGGCGATTATTGGATCAGGACGGTAGGGGGATGGCAAAGGTTTCATGTTCATCTA
>JAEMTM010000021.1:0-10713 GCA_016462305.1 Sphingomonadaceae bacterium
ATCAATGTAGTGAGCGCAGCCACCGCAAGGCTTTTCAGGAAAATCGAAAGATACAGCCACTCGGTCGCACGCTTGTAATTGTCGAGCGTGCCGGAAATATCAATGTCCGCTGGACCCGCATTCTGCCCAAAGCTGTAGAGCCAGACGATGGTCATGGGCGCGATGAAGAACAGGGCAAGCCAGAACACCGGTGCTGTGGCAACGGCGACAAAAGGCTTCTTCTGGCTTTTCCAGTCCTGCAACAGCCCTGACATCAGTTAAGCCGCCCGAACGCGGGTAAACGCCCCCTCATATTTCGGCTGCAGCTCTGGGTTGAATTTGGCATATTCGCATTTCGCCAGAACAGCGGCAGGCGGGAAAATGACCTGATTATTTTTATAATCATCGGGCATCAACGCCTTTGCTGCGTCATTGGGGGTTGGGTAGCGGATTGTCTCGGTTATCTTCTTACCCGCTTCGGCATCCAGCAAATAGTTAATGAAAGCATGGGCATTTTTCGGATGCGGCGCACCCTTTGGAATGCACAGATTGTCCGAATTTAGCTGGCTGCCTTCCTTGGGAATGACAAAGCCAATGTCGGGGTCTTCAACCATCGCCTGCGCAATGTCGCCATTATATTCAAGGACAAGATCGACCTCGCCCTTCAGCAACAGATCCTGCCCATTGTCTTCATGGAAGGCTTTAATGTTCGGCTTTTGCTTGATCATCATCGCTTCAATCATTTTCAGATCAGCGTCGGTCAAGCCATTGACCGATTTACCCAGATATTTGCCATACAGCCGGAACATGTCGCCAGCCTCGGACAGCACAGCAATGCGGCCCTTATACTCGTCACTGTCAAACAGGACTTTCCAGCTATCCGGCACCGACTTCACCTTTGACTTGCGATACCCAATGCCAAGCGCCAGCCATGTGTAAGGCATAGAATATTTGCGCGCAGGATCATAAGGCACATCCTGATAATCTGGGGCAATGTTCTTGAAATTTGGGATCTGCGCCTTGTCGAGTTCAACCAGCATATCGGCGGCGGCCATGCGCTCAACAAAGTCATTCGACGGTACGATGACGTCATAGCCTTGATTACCAGCGCGCAGCTTGGCAAATAATTCGTCGTTGCTGGCGAACAAAGTCATGTTCACGTCAACGCCGGCGCTGTCCTTGTAATCTTCCAACGTGGTCTCACCAATATAGGTGTCCCAGTTATAAAAGTTCAGCTTGGCCTCTTCGCCATTGGCGAGCTTTGCCGCCTCTTTCTCTCCACATCCAGCAAGCGCACCAGTCAGCGAGAAACCAACCGCCGCAACGCCCATGCCTTTCAGCATAAAGCGCCGATTGCTACCTGCGTGCAAAAAGGTCTTAAAATCCATGGCTAATCTCCCTCCGAGTCCCCGTCCGTGAAGCAGTTATGCTGGACTAATATCCAGACTTAGAAAAGCCCCTTTTTTCCATGTTTTGCGGCGCAACTTAATTGCGATAGTTAGCAATTATTTTACACCGCAATACAATCATTTGACGCGCGACATTGCCTCTGCATCGACCGCCGCTTGAAC
This sequence comes from Sphingomonadaceae bacterium, assembly GCA_016462305.1. Lineage (GTDB taxonomy): Bacteria > Pseudomonadota > Alphaproteobacteria > Sphingomonadales > Sphingomonadaceae > Sphingorhabdus_B. Next base: position 1,551 of record JAEMTM010000021.1, read on the forward strand.
AGCCTTGTAAAAAGCTTCCCGCTGCGCACCCACCGTATTGGGGTCAATTGCCCTGGGCCAGTTACTGTTCGATGCGATCACCAGGTTACGCTTGGGGTCAATGAAGATGCCCTGCCCGAAAATGCCTTGGGCGGCGTAACTGCCGTCGTCATAGGTCCAATATTGATAGCCATAGCCCTTACCGGGCATACCGATGTCGGCTTGCTTGGTCGTTGCGGCTGCGATCCAGTTGTCGGGCAAGATGCTTGCGCCCTTGACCTTTGCTCCGCCCAGCATGAACACGCCAAAACGTGCATAATCGCGCGTCGATGCCTGAATGCAGCAACCGCTGATCTCGTGCCCGGTCGCACCCAATAGCCAGCTTGCGTCTTGTTCCATGCCAAATGGTGCCCATAGCTTCTCGGACAGATAGGCGGACAAGGTCTTCTTTGTGGCGGAGCTGACCAACACGCCAATCAAATTGGTTTCGCCGGTTTTATAGACCCATTTTGTACCAGCAGGCGCCTCACGCCGCAATTTGCGCATGTAGCTGACGGTCACGTCCATGCCGTTTTCGGCCTTATGTGTGTTAAACAAAGCGACGTCGGACTTGGGGTCCCCATAATCCTCATTCCATTTGACGCCGGACGTCATCGTGAGCAATTGTTTGATGGTTACGTCATCATAAGCAGAGCCCTTTAGATCAGGGATATAGGCCGAAACCTTGTCATCGATGCTTTTGATATAGCCGTCTTTTATCGCGGCACCGACCAAGGTCGAGGTGAAGGATTTCGCGACAGAGAAGCTCGTCCATTTGCCATCCGCACTGAAATCGAGACCATATTTTTCCATCCGCACTTTGCCATCCTGAATGATGACCAACCCCGCGGTGCGTTGCGCCTTCATATAGGCGTCGACATCCGTTGCGATCGTCAACGGCGCGCCCTTGGGCAAAGGATATACCGTGTCGCCTTTCGCAATGACATTGGCCTTAGCAAGGATGGGCATCCGATCCATCGCACGAAACGCGGCGTCGCGTTGCTCTACGCTCCAGAACAGCACATTAGCGTCCGTCGGCAGGCTGGACAGGAGCGCCTTCATATCCTTGTCCGCGCTGACCCAGAAACCGCCCGCTGCCGATGCCATGACCAGCAAAAACCCGAATATCCATTTTTTCATCCTGCTCTCCCAATTTACCTTTTGACTAAAGTGACCTGGACGACAATCATGCCGCCGCCGCTAGAACCACCTTTACAATACATCAGAAAATTGCGCCAACGCGAAGCAAATTCATCATCAAGCCGGTTGGTAAAATTCATCGTGCGAACAACAGCAGTCATTGCGAAAGACCATAATGCGCCTTATGTACATAATACACGCCCCTTAAGGGCTGGATTTTTAGGCATTATGCCAATTGGAGGAGTTCGTTAGATGCGTAAAACTTTTTTGAAATTTCTTCTGGTGCCCGTTGCTGCGGCGTCGTTAGCCGGATGCGGTATCAACAGCGTTCCGACGGCTGAAGAAAATGCCAAGGCGAAGTGGGCCGATGTTCAAGCCGCGTTTCAAGAACGCGCTAACCTCATCCCCAACCTAGCCAATATCGTTAAGAGCGCAGCAACGCAGGAAAACAAGACGCTCACTGAAGTCATACAGGCGCGTGCGCAAGCCACCTCGCCCAACATCCAGGTCAACCCTGACGACTTAAGCAATCCTGCAAAGATGGCCGCGTTTCAGGCCGCACAGAATCAATTGTCGGGCAGCCTGTCGCGCTTGCTCGTTTCGGTCGAGCAATATCCGGAGTTGAAAAGCCAGGAAGGCTATTTGAAACTGCAAGACCAATTGGAAGGTCAGGAAAACCGTGTGCGTATTACGCTGCGTGATTATAATGAAGCGGTGCGTGGGTATAACACCACCATTCGGACATTCCCCGACATCATTGGCGCAAAAATCATCCATGGCGCAAAGCCGATGGTTCCCTATAAAGCCACAACACAAGGTGCCGAGACCGCACCAACGCTAGATATGGCACCCGGGGCCTAAGGCCAATTTAGGGAATTGAACATGAATAAGGCCCTTGGCCTCATGATTGCGCTGCTGCTGGCCCTTACCGGCCAAGCGGCAGTTGCGCAGGATTTTCCCAAACTGACGGGCCGAGTGGTGGATCAGGCGAACCTGCTTGACCCAGAGCAAGAGGCCGCGCTCACTGCCAAGCTGGCGGGGCTGGAAACCCGCACCAAGCGTCAGTTGGTGGTAACAACGCTGAACAGCCTCGAAGGCTATGAGATTTCCGATTATGGCTACCGGCTTGGCCGCGCATGGGCACTGGGTCAGGATGGCAAAGGCGAGACTGAGAAGGACAATGGCGCGATCCTCATCATTGCGCCTAATGAACGCAAAATGCGGATTGAGGTGGGCTATGGCCTGGAGCCAGTTCTAACCGACGGTCTGTCGTCCACTATCATCCGCAACGACATCACCCCACGGTTCAAGGAGGGTGATTTTGTCGGCGGCATTAATGCGGGCGTTGACCGCATCGTCACACAGTTGGAGCTACCCGCCGATGAAGCCGCCAAGATAGCTAACGCAGCGCAGGAACCGCGCGGGCGCGATGAGGGCGTTCCTTTTGGCGCGATCATATTCGTTCTGTTCCTGATCTTCTTCGTATTCCTGCCGATGCTCCGTTCCATGAATGGTGGCGGGCGCAAGCACCGGCGCGGCGGCATGGGGCCAGTCATCATCTGGGGTGGTGGCGGCGGGTTTGGTGGCGGTGGCGGCGGTGGCTTTGGAGGCGGCGGCTTTGGCGGCGGAGGCGGTAGCTTCGGCGGCGGCGGTGCGTCGGGCGGCTGGTAGGAACGTTTGATATGAAGATACGTAAAATTAGCCAAATGAGCGCAGCCGACCATGCTTTGGTGACAGCGGCGGTCGCCGACGCGGAACAACACACCAGCGGTGAAATCGTCACGATTGTGACAGATCTTTCGGACCATTATGACGATATTGCAATGGCCTGGGCAAGCGCAGTCGCTTTCCTTGCGCTGGTGAGCTACGCAACCTTTCCTGACTTTTACATCGGCCTGATTACCCGTCTTTCGGGTGGTTGGGGTCATGAATATACGACGGGTGAATATGTCGCACTGTTGGTGACCGCAGTTGCGTTGAAATGGGTCGGAACTTGGTTGATCCTGAAATGGACACCCTTGCGCATGGCGCTCACGCCCAAAGCCACGAAACTGGCCCGCGTGCGCAACCGGGCAATGAGCCTGTTCAAGGTCGGAGCCGAATCCAAAACGATGGCCCGAACCGGCGTTTTATTGTATCTGTCTATGAAAGAGCATCGCGCGGAAATCGTCGCGGACGAAGCCATCGCGTCCAAGGTTGCGCCAGAGGTTTGGGGTGACGCAATGGTCGCCTTGCTAGATCAGGTGAAGGCCGGAAATCCCGGCGCTGGTGTCGCGGCAGCGGTGGCGCAAATGGGCGTTGTTTTGGCCGAACATTTCCCCAAGGGCAGCAATAATCCTAACGAACTACCCGACAGGCTCATCGAATTATGATGAAACAAGACGAAGAAGAAACCGTGATGTGGCAAGGGCGCTTCATCACGGCGAAGACGCGCGGAAAATGGGAATATGTCAGCCGTGCGCGCGGCATAAAGGCAGCGGTGATTCTCGCGATGGAGGGTGATCATGTCCTGCTCGTCGAACAATATCGCGTTCCGCTTGGCGCGCGCTGCATCGAACTACCCGCTGGCCTGATTGGTGACCATGATGCGGGCGAAGACACATTGGTGTCCGCTGCCCGAGAGCTTGAGGAAGAAACCGGCTATCGCGCCGACCATCTGGAGATCGTTGGCACGTTTTTCTCGTCACCAGGCATGGTCAGCGAAAGCTTCTCACTCGTCCGTGCGCGTGGCTTGACGAAAATAAGTGAAGGCGGCGGTGTTGACGGCGAAAATATCATCGTCCACCGCGTTGCCTTGGCCGACTTGCCGCATTTTGTTCAGGAAAAGCGGGCCGAAGGCTGCGTCATGGACGTCAAGCTGCTGATGCTGCCCGGAATGATCGCTTAACGGAAATTATCCGCATAAGCCTGAAGCTTCAGCGTTTTCGGCGGCGTTGGGATGAAGGTCGCGACAATGCCCTTTTTCTCCGCATAAGCGCGCGCCGCGTCTAGGCTTGGGAAGGTCAATTGCACCTGCGCTTGCGTATCGCCTGAGCCTGCCCAACCCATCAGCGGGTCGGCCTTGCGCGGTTCTGCCGGCACATATTCCAGCACCCATTCGCGGCGTCCACTGCCCGATTGCATGGCATTTTTGGGGCGTTGAAAGATACGGGCGGACATATTCTATTTCCTGACGGTTATTTCGCCACCGCCTTGCCCGAACAGCATCTGAGTCGTCAAGCGTTGCGGGGCGTATCGCGCGCTTGTGCTTTTTTGGTCTTGAGACTGGCGATGCTTTCCCACGGCGCGTCTGGCCAATTATGCTTGGGATAACGCCCGCGCATTTCTTTGGCAACATCACGCCAGCTTCCGCGCCAGAATTCGGGCAGGTTGCGCGTGGTCTGAATGGAACGACCAGCAGGGGATGTGAGGCTGAGAACGAGAGGTATGCGGTCAACACCCACCAACGGGTGCGTATCAAGGCCGAACAAAGCCTGCACGCGCAATTCGACGGTTGGGCCGGCTTCGGCGGCATAATCGATATTGTGCTCGGTTCCGGCGGGGCTTTTGAACGACGCGGGCGCGATTTGGTCAATGCGGGTCCGCACGTCCCAACCAAGCATATTGTCGAGTGCTTGCGCCAAAGCCGATGGCGCAACGTCCCGCAAGCGGCTCACCTTGCCCAGCAAGGGCAGAAGCCATTGTTCCGCACTGTGCGCCAAAGCATCGTCGCTGAGCGCCGCAATACCGGCAAACAGCGCGCGTTCCCGAAGCGCACGAGCCGAAACTGACCAAGGCAGCACGTCGATCCCGATATCGCGCACAGCGGCTAACAAAGCGTTGGCAACGGCCTGCGGATTGGGTTTTTCAACGCGCCCCTCGCTCAGCACAATCGCGCCAAGCCGCCGCTGCATGCGTGCCTCCACGCGGTCTGCGCTTTTATCGTAAGACAATATTTCCTGACTGACGATTCGATGCGCAAATCGACCCATGATTTCCGGCTCGGTCAGCGCCGCCGCCGACAATATACGCGCCCCCGATGCCGCACCTTGCACATCGGCCACAGCAAGCCATTGGGCGCGTGCGAGAGGCGATGCTGCGTCAAGCTGAAGCCCGCGGCCCATTGCGCTGATCCATTTCTCGCCCTTAGGGTCGCGACGCTTCGCTATGCGCTCAGGAAATGCTGTGGCGATCAGGCCGCCGATGCTCAGGGGTTCGACCCCGCCATTACCGCTACACAGCCGCGCAATGCGCTGCGCCAGCTTGCGTGCGGCTTCTGCCTTTGGCCCGCGTTCACGCACGAAGCGTTCATAGCGTGCGTCAATGTCCTCACTTTGCCCGCCCAGACCGCGCTCTTGCATCAGGACTGCCAACATCGCTGCGTCCTGCGCTTGCCCGCTATCGGCGGCGGTCACGACCATATGCGCAAGGTTCGGCGGTAAAGGCAGGCTGGCAAGCGTGGTTCCGTGCGCCGTAATCCGTCCCTGCGCGTCCAATGCGTCCACCGACAGCAACAGCTTACGCGCTTGCTGCACGGCGGCGGCAGGCGGCGGATCAAGCCAACGGAGTTTCGCAGGATCATTTTCGCCCCAGCGCGCACAATCGAGCAGCACAGGCGCAAGGTCGCTTTCAAGAATCTCGGGCGGGTCGAATGGCGGCAGGCCCCCATTGCCCGCCGCCTCCCACAGCCGATAGGCAACCCCTGCCTGTTGGCGCGCGGCACGCCCGGCGCGCTGTGTTGCGGCAGACAGGCTTGCACGCTCGGTAACTAAACGCGTGACGCCAGCTGCTTGGTCAAAGCGGGCGCGTCGTGCAAGGCCGCTGTCGACCACCACACGCACCCCATCAATGGTCAGGCTGGTCTCGGCAATGTTTGTGGCGAAAATGATCTTGCGGCGGCCTTGCGCGTCACGGCGGACCGCAAGCCGCTGGGCCACGGGATCAATCTGCCCATGCAGCCTGTGTACGACGACATCGGACCCGCAATCGCCCAAAATGTCAAAGGCACGGTCAATCTCACGCACGCCGGGCAGGAATGCCAATATGTCGCCATGCTGTTCCGACAGCGCCTGACGCAATATGCGCACAATGTCGGTTTCAATCGGTAATTCGGTCCTGCGGCCGACATAAAGATATTCCAATGGCCATCTTTTGCCTTCGCTTTCCAGTACAGGCGCGTTGTCCATCAATGTTGAAAAACGCGCCCCATCCAAAGTCGCCGACATTGCCAGCAAGCGCAGATCAGGCCGGAAAGCGGCCTGCGCCTCCAACGCCAGCGCGAGGCCGAAGTCGCTATCAATGCTGCGTTCGTGGACTTCGTCAAACAGCACAGTTGAAACGCCCGATAATTCGGGGTCGCCGATGATCCGGTTGCGAAAAATGCCCTCGGTCATTACCAATATGCGGGTGTTGGGGCCATGCTTGCTATCGAGCCGTGTCGCGTATCCAACCCGTCCGCCGACCGTTTCGCCCAAATTTTCGGCTATACGTTCCGCCGCCATGCGTGCGGCCAAGCGGCGCGGTGACAGCAGCAGGATTTGCCCGTCGCAATATGGCTCATCCAATAAAGCGGGCGCGACCATACTGGTCTTACCCGCACCCGGCGGGGCGATAAGAACGGCGTTGGGCGCCGCGCGCAACGATGCCAGCAAATCGGGCATCACCGCCATGACAGGCAATGCTTCGGTCATGTTCAGCGCGGACGGCACCGCTTCATCCGTCAATATGCGCGGGCTATTGCGAACTTCACTGCCTCAGTCAGCGCAGATTTGGCTTCGCCTGCGGGGAAATGCGCAATCGCATCTATTGCACGCTGACCATAATGCCGCGCCCGATCCAATGTGTCGTCAATGGCACGATGCGCACGCAACAATGCACGAGCATGGGCCAAATCGGCGTCACTCACCCGGTTGCCAAGCATCGCGTCGCGCCAGAATTTCTGCTCTTCGGCGTTGCCACGGCAATGCGCGAGAATGACGGGCAGCGTAACCTTGCCATCGCGGAAATCGTCGCCGCTGTCCTTGCCCATGGTCGCGCCGTCGGAGACATAGTCGATGGCATCGTCCACAAGCTGAAACGCAATGCCAAGATTGCGGCCAAAGGCATCCAGCGCCATTTCCTGCGCCTCCCCGCTTTCGGCGACAACCGCAGATATCCGGCACGCCGCAGCAAACAAAGCCGCCGTTTTCGAACCAATGATGTCGAGATATTTTTCCTCAGTCGTCGAAATTTGCCGCTGTGCAGTCAACTGGTGGACTTCGCCCTCTGCAATAACCGCCGACGCATTTGAAAGGATTTTAAGAACCTTGAGCGAACCATCCTCGACCATCAGTTCAAACGACCGGCTGAACAGAAAATCGCCGACAAGCACAGCCGCTGGGTTCCCGAAAATCAGGTTCGCAGCAGTCTTGCCCCGTCGCATGTCGCTGCCGTCGACAACATCATCATGCAGCAAGGTAGCGGTGTGAATAAACTCTACGGCTGCGGCCAGCTTATGATGACGATCACCAGGATAATCCAGCAACTGCGCGCAGGCCAAGGTAAGCATTGGCCGCATTCGTTTGCCGCCGCCGGCAATTAAATGGCCAGCCAGTTCGGGAATAAGCGGGATTTCGGACTGCATACGGTCAAGAATAACCGCATTGACCTTATTCATAGCCAAAGCGACCAATTTCAAGATTGGATCGAGCGATGGTGCCTGATGTCCGCCGATTTTATGGATAGTTGCCGTCATAATCTGATCGCTGTGACGCGCACGGCGTGGATAGGCAAGTGCAAATGGCGTATTTCCTCTTGTCGGTTGCGGTCAACATCGGCACAGATGACATCAATGAACGACGCAGACGCCCTCGCCCGCTTTCGCGACAGCATCGATAACATTGATGCTGCGTTGGTTTTCATGCTCGCCGAGCGGTTCAAGATAACGCAGGCGGTGGGGGAGTTTAAGGCGCAGTCATCGCTGCCACCCGCAGACCCCGCACGCGAAGAACGGCAGATACAGCGGCTTCGGCAATTGGCACGTGACGCCAAACTTGATCCTGATTTCACCGAGAAATTCTTGCGCTTCATCATTGACGAAGTCATCCGCCATCATCAACAAATCCGCGACGGAAGTTAATCAACTTGTCGCTTTTGGTAAGCGTAGTCTGACCAAAAGTCCGCCAAGATCCTCACTTTTTTCCAACGCGACAGTCCCGCCATAAATTTCGACAACGTCGCGGACGATCGCGAGACCAAGGCCAGTACCAGGCTTGCCAGTATCCAGCCGCGCACCGCGATCAAACAGCCGTTCACGTTCGCTTTCGGGTATGCCTTGTCCGTCATCCTCAATGATCATTTCCACAAAATCGCCAGCATCCTCGACAGTCACAAACACGCTGCCGCCGCCATATTTGGCCGCGTTTTCGATCAGGTTCCCAAGCATTTCATCCAAATCCTGCCGTTCCACCCGTGCGGCAATTGCTTTGTCTCCGGCCATATCGAGTCGGACATGCGCATAAAGCCGGCCGACCGCGCGCTCCACCGCTTCCAAGCTGCCCCAGACCACCGCGCGGCTGTGGCTGTGTCCCCGGCGGCCAACGGCGCGGGCGCGGGCCAAATGATGGTCCACCTGACGCCGCATCGTTGTGGCTTCGCGGATGACCGTTTCCGACATATCGGGGGCATGCGCGGTCGCGCTATTCATGATGACCGTTAATGGCGTCTTGAGCGCATGCGCAAGGTTACCCGCATGACGGCGCGATTCCTCCGCCTGTTTCTCATTATAGTCGAGCAAGGCGTTCAATTCATTGACCATCGGCATCACTTCGTCGGGCAAGGCATCTGTCACCCGGCTTTCCTGACCGCTGCGCATCTGCGCAATCGCTTTACGGACGGCACGTAAGGGCCAAAGGCCATAAAATGTCTGTAATACCGCCAAAATGATAAGGCCAAGCGCTAACAACATAAAGCTGGTGACGAGAACGGACCGTAGCTCGATAATTTGCCCATCAAGGCTGTCACGGCTTTGCGCGACCATGAAGGTCCA
>JAEMTM010000021.1:10813-20421 GCA_016462305.1 Sphingomonadaceae bacterium
GCTCGATAATTTGCCCATCAAGGCTGTCACGGCTTTGCGCGACCATGAAGGTCCAAGCGACATCGGAGTCCGGAAGCTTTATGGAGCGCTCTGCGATGCGCAGCGGCTCCTCAGGAAATTCGTTACTGTTACGAAAATGAACCGCCTGATCTTTGTGACCAGCGGGCGGGCTAAGTGCGCGGTCCCACAGCGAGCGAGAGGGAAATGGCATCGCGTCTTTGCCAGTAATCTGCCAGTAAAGTCCGCTGTTGGGCTCCAAAAATCGTTGATCCCCAAGTGGGCGGTTCATTCGGATTTCGCCGTCAGGGCCGATTTCTGCCGAAGCAATCATGGCGGTCAGAACATATTCAAGTTGATTGTCAAAATTCTGCTCGACCGAATTGACAAGCACGCGGTCAAGCGCGGCGCCCCCGCCGATGAGCAAAATCGTAATCCACGCAGCTGCCGTCAGGATCATCCGGCGCGTAAGCGATCCTGTGCTTTGGAATTGGCTGCGCCACGTTGGCGGCTTTGGTGAGGACATAATGGCGACTGGCGGATTCAGCTGACGGGTTCCTCAAGGCTGTAGCCAAGGCCCCTGATCGTCGAAATCACGTCCTGCCCCAGTTTCTTGCGGATGCGGGTCACAAACACCTCAATGGTGTTGGAATCACGGTCGAAATCCTGATCATAAATATGTTCGATCAGTTCCGTCCGCGAAACGACCTTGCCCTTATGGTGCATCAGGTAAGACAGCAGCTTATATTCTTGCGCCGTCAGCTTCACGGGCTGACCATCAAGGGTCACACGGCCCGAACGCGTATCCAGCCGGACATCGCCTACATTCAACTCGCTTGACGCATTGCCCGACGCACGGCGGATAAGCGCGCGCAATCGTGCAATCAATTCCTCGGTCTGGAACGGCTTGGCGAGATAATCATCGGCACCTGCATCAAGGCCAGCGACCTTGTCCGACCAGCTATCGCGTGCCGTCAGCACCAAAACGGGGAATTTCCTGCCTTCCTTGCGCCAGCGGTCAAGAACGGTCAGCCCGTCAATTTCCGGCAGACCAAGGTCAAGGATGACGGCGTCATAATTTTCGGTGAAACCCATATAATGGCCATCCTCACCATCAACCGAGAGGTCAACGGCGTAGCCAGCGCCTTCAAGCGTTGACTTGAGCTGCTTGCCCAAATTGGGCTCGTCTTCCACGATCAAGATGCGCATGCCGTTCCCTTATATTGTCAATTTTTGTATCGCGATGTGGCTAGCAGATTTGTGTGCAGCCACAAAATCCTATCACCGTTGGCGTATCACGTTGCCTGTTCGAGCATCCACATCGACGAAGATAACGCGGTCGCGGTCAATGAACTTCAACCGATATACTTGTGCGCTGGAGTCATATTCCGGCCCCAAATACTGCATCCCGCGCATTCGCGGCACAATATTTGCCTCAATCTCGCGCAAGGATTTGACCTTACCGGCCCGCATATCCTGCCGCGCCTCATTCTGTTCGCCCCGGCGCGGGTCGGCCGTTACGGGGCTAAGCATGGCGATGCTTGCAAACATAGAGACAAGGACAAGACGGTGTAACATCCTTGCCCCCTAAGCGCGCGGCATTGAACGCAAAGTGAATGGAGCGCCTTCGCTTCGCGTCGCATGCTGTCCAAAACCCATTATTTTACCATTTCAAATGTGAAAGACATGCTTGCCCCGACACTTAATTCGCCCGGCGAGATGGGGGTGGTTTTTTCCGCAGCCGAAGCCAGCGACCGGGGAGCCATTTCCATCGGCGCATAGTCCCCGCGCCGATCAATTTCTTCGACGCGCAACACGCGCACATCAGTATAGCCAGCCTTCCGCGCCAGACTGCGCGCACGGTTCATGGCCGAACTCCACACCTTGTCACGGGCGGCTTCTCTGAATCTGCTGTCGTCATCAATTCCGAAGCTGGGTCCATTGAAATTGGTCGCGCCATCCACCGCAAGCGCATCAAGGAACGCGCCAAGTTTATTCAAGTCGCGTAGCTTGGCATTGACCATGTTCGATGCCTGATAGCCCTTAAAAATCTGCTGCCCGTCGCGATAGTCAAATTGCTGATTCAAATTGATTTGTGTGGTTTGTATGTCACGATCAGCAATGCCAAGCGTCTTCAGCCGCGCAACGACAGATGCCATTTGCACATTATTGGCGCGGACCGCAGCACTTGCCGTTGGTGCCATTGTTTGAACGCCCGTTGAAAATGTGGCGATGTCCGGAAGGGTTTCGACCGTTTCTGAGATCGTCAGGTCAATGACCGGATTGGCGGTGGTAACATGCACCTCAGTCGCCATCGCGCCACTTGCCATCATCCCGCCGGTCGCCAGCATCGCTGCCAAAATCAATTTACGCATGTGAAACTCCCATTTTATGCCAACCATTTATCTTGCTGTTCGGCGTGCCCAATCAATATAGGCATGGCGAAGCTGAACGGTTGCCGAACCGGGTTGGCCGTTGCCGATTATATGCCCGTTAATCTGCACTACGGGCATGACAAAGCCTGAGGCGGACGACACAAAGGCTTCGGCGGCTTGCTCCGCCTCGTGAACCGAAAAAGGCCGCTCTTCTATGCGTTGTGCCACAAGCGGAAGCACGGATGCGCGGGTAATGCCGTGTAAGATTTCGCAGGTTAACGGATGCGTGACCAAAACGCCCTCATGCGTGATGATATGCGCGTTTTGCGCGCTGCCTTCGGTAATCCAGCCATTACGTTCCATCCACGCGTCGTCCGCACCGCGCGCCATCGCTTCGTTTTTCATCATGGACGCATAAAGCAACTGCGTTGTTTTGATGTCCGCCCTGCCCCAACGCAAATCAGGCATCGTCACCACGCGAAGCCCGCGAAGCGCCACCGGGTTGTCCGCAAGCGTGCGCGATTGCGTAAAGGCAAGAACCGTGGGCGGCGTGTCGGCGGGCGGAAACACAAAGTCTCGGTCTTCAGGCGTGCCGCGCGTGACCTGCCAATAGATCATGCCTTCTTCGACATGATTACGCGCAACCAGTTCGCGGCAGATGGCGAGCCAGTCATCTGCGCCTGGTGCGCCATTTATGCCGATTTCTGTGAGCGACCGGGCGAGGCGTTGCACATGGCCGCCGAAATCAACGAGCTTGCCGTCGAGTACGGAGACGACCTCATAGACTGAGTCCGAGAACAGGAAACCACGGTCGAACACCGACACCTTGCCTTCGGTTTCGGGGATGTAGTTTCCGTTAAGATAGATAGTGCGCATGTGAGGGCTTTGCTTGAAGCATCAGCCATCGTCAACATCCACATTGTCATTTCCGCGAAAACGGGGATGACAAACTGTGCTGATTAGACAATCTGGCTTGCCCCTGCCGGTGCTACCCCCTATCCGCCAGCCCATATGTCGCAACCTCCTATCTTCGCCTTCGAAAATCTCGCGCTCCAGCAAGGTGACGGCTGGCTGTTCCGGGATATGGATTTGTTCATCGGCGCGCGCGACCGGTTGGCGCTCATCGGTCGCAATGGGGCCGGAAAAACGACGTTGATGAAGCTGGTGGCGGGAACCGTCGAAGCTGACAAGGGCAATCGCGTCGTCGTGCCCGGCACCAACATTGTGATGTTGGAGCAAGACCCCGACGTCAGCGCCTTTGACCGGCTCATCGATTTTGCCATTCATGGTGGAAAAGGTCCGCCTGAATATGCGGTGCGCGCGATTGCCGACCAATTGGGCATTAATCTTGATCGCGAAGCGAAAACCGCAAGCGGCGGGGAAAAGCGCCGCGCCGCGATCTGCCGGGCGCTGGCAAGCGAGCCCGACCTGTTGCTGCTGGACGAGCCGACCAACCATCTTGACCTTGCCGCGATTGAATGGCTGGAGGAATGGCTCACGCGCTATCGCGGCGCATTCATGGTGATCAGCCATGACCGGACGTTTCTGACGCGCTTGACGCGACAGACATTCTGGCTGGATCGCGGGCTGCTGCGCCGCAATGAAATCGGCTTTGGCGGCTATGACGCTTGGACTGAACGCGTCTTTGCCGAAGATGCGCGCAATGCAGACCGTCTGGATGCCAAGTTGAAGATTGAGGCGCATTGGCTGGAACGCGGCGTCACTGCGCGGCGCAAGCGAAACCAGGGCCGGTTGGCCAAGTTGTGGGAAATGCGTGCCGCGCGGGCCGCGATGATTGGCCCGCAAGGGACGGCCAAGCTCGCTGCTTCAAGCGACGACAGCAAAACCAAAACGGTCATCAGCGCGCAGAATGTCTGCAAAAGTTTTGGCGACCGCACGATTATCAAGGATTTTACGCTGCGCATTCAACGCGGCGACCGCATCGGAATTGTCGGCGCAAATGGCACGGGCAAAACAACGCTGATCCGTATACTGACCGGCGAGACCGAACCCGACACGGGCAGCATCACGCTGTCACCAACGCTGACGGGCATCGTCATTGACCAGCAACGCAAATTGCTGACGCCCGAAAAACGCGTGCGCGATGTGTTGGCCGATGGCAGCGACTGGATCGATGTCCGCGGCGTGCGCAAACATGTGCAGGGTTATCTCAAGGAATTCCTGTTCGACCCCGCCTTGATTGAGGCGCGGATCGGTTCCTTATCCGGCGGCGAGCAATCGCGCATTTTGCTCGCCCGGGAATTTGCCCGCGAAGCCAATTTGCTGGTGTTGGACGAACCAACCAACGACCTTGATCTGGAAACGCTGGACCTGCTGCAAGAGGTTATCGCCGATTATGACGGCACGGTTTTGATTGTCAGCCATGACCGCGATTTTCTCGACCGGACGGTCAATTTGACGCTAGGTTTGGATGGTTCAGGCCATGTCGATATCATCGCCGGCGGATATGCCGATTGGGAAGAAAAACGCGACAAGCGGGACAAGCCCGCCCCCAAGAAGACCGAAAAAACCGTTTCGACCGAGCCCGCCTCTGCGGCCCCATCAGCACTAAAGAAAGTCAAGCTGACCTACAAAGACCAGCGCGACTATGACCTCTTGCCAAAGCGCATCACAGACATCGATGTCGAGATTGCTGCGGCGGAGTTGGAAATGAACGACCCGGCTTTGTACGCGCAAAAGCCAGCGCGCTTTGCCGAACTGACCACCAAGATCGAAAGCCTGCGCGCCGAAAAGGATGCCGCAGAGGAACGCTGGCTCGAACTCGCGATGATGGTCGAGGATTCCACATCCTAGCCGGGAATGCGGTAAAAGGCCGCCAGTCGATCCAGCGCGATTTTTAGCACGAGTTTTCCCGACCGCACAGGCCACGACATTTCACGTTCCGCAGCGGGCACGCTTTCCCCAACGCAAATGACTCGCCACGCAATATCCGACAAATCGGGGCCAAGCGCGGTCAGAGCGCCGTCAAAGCGGCTTTTGGCCTGCATCATCCGTTCCGTTCGGTTCAGCCCCGATGGCGCACCGCGTTTTTGACGGCTGCGCGGGATATTCTCCCACGACATAGTCACATGCGGTCCAAGTGCGGCTGATTCATAATCCCCGCGTAATGTCTCGCCAGCCAACATTTGTCGGTTCGACAAATGGCCGCGCGTATGCAGCCACGACAGCGGCGATTCCGATAGGTTAATCGTCACGGTGCGCCGGTTGGCACCACTTTGCGCCATTGGTTGTTCGACCAGCATGCGTGGATCGTGAAATTTTCGGTTTGAATGGGATTTGGCGGCCATCGATAATCTCCTTTGACTGTTCGAATCACTCTTGCCATATGGTAAATATTGTAGGAAAGAAAAAACCTATTTGGTAACGGAGTGCGCCATGCAAAGTCGAATTCGCGATGTTCGAAGGGCCAAGGGCCTGACACTTTCCGATGTAGCCGAACGCTGCAATCCACCAACAACGGCACAAACCATAGGCCGCCTCGAAACCGGGATGCGTGTGCTGTCGCTCATCTGGATTAACCGCATTGCGGATGCTTTGGGCGTGGATTCCAGCGACCTCGTTGCCCTGCCTGACCAACAATTTCTGCCCGTCGCGGCGGTGCTGCATGAGGATGGAACTTATGCCCCAACTCAGGAGGAGCGCATCATGGTTCCCAATGTCGGCGGCGGCATGGTCGGGCTTCGAATTGCGGCGGCAATGGGCGAATATCGACGCGGCGATGAATTATGGCTTGAGCAGCTACAACCGGACGATTTTTCCTCTGCGCTGAATTTGGATGTCCTTGTGCCGCGACCGGGCGGACGGTTCATCTTTGGCCGCTTGCTTGGCCGTGATGCAAGCAAGCTCCACCTTCTGCCGCTTGAGGCCGGCGCACGTCAACAGGTCGTGACCGACCCAGCCTGGATTGCCAAAGCCGTCCGGCTCGTCCGCAAGCTATAACCGTTAAGGCTGCGCGCCGAAGTCTGCGCCTATCCGTTCGGCCTTAGAACCCGTCACTTCGTCCGTCGGGACGAAGCTATGCGAACCAACCTTAAGCCAGATCAAAATTGGTGATGCCTGATAGATGGACGAATAGGTCCCGACGACAATACCAAATGCCATGGCCATGCTGAACCCAAAGATAACGTCCGGTCCAAACAGCACCAGCACGATCAGCGGCAGCGAAATCGATACGCTGGTCATCACCGTCCGCGACAAGGTTTCATTGACGGACAGGTTTAACAGCGAGGCCATTTCCATTTTTCGGAACTTCATCAGGTTTTCGCGGATGCGGTCATAAATCACGACGGTATCGTTCAAGGAATAGCCGATGATGGTCAGCAACGCGGCAATGATGTTCAGGTCAAACTCCCACCCCGTCAGCGCAAATAGCCCGAAGGTAAGCGTTACATCGTGGACCAGTGACCAGATCGCGCCGACACCGAACTGCCATTCAAAACGGAACCAGATGTAGATCGAAACGCCCGCCATTGCGGCCAGAAGTGCCAATACACCCTTGCTGAACAATTCCTCCGAAACCTTGCCGGACACGGAGTCTACCCCGTCAATCCGCACATCGGGATGACCGGCCTTCAAACTGCTGGTGATTTTCTCCGCCATCGCATTGGCCAGTTCCGGGTTTTTGTCCGCGCCTTCGGGCAGTTTCATGCGGATCGAAACCTGATTCTCCGCGCCGAAACGCTGAATTGTCGGGTCGCCATAGCCAAGACTTCCCACCGTCTCGCGCAATTCGGTAACGGGCGCCGTGGCGCTTTGCGTAAAGGTTGCGCGGATCATCTGGCCGCCGATGAAATCGACGCCAAAGTTCAGGCCCTTGGTCGCGACCAACCCCACCGATGCCGCCATCAAAAGTAAGCTGATCGCAAAGGCCCAGACACGCCATCTGAGAAAGTCGATATTTGTGTCATCGCGAACGAGTTTGAGCAGTTTCATATCAATATCCTCAAATCGTCAATTCAGTGGGGCGCGTGCGCTTCACCCAGAGCGAGACCCACATACGGGTGATGGTCACGGCGGTGAAAACAGAGGTCACAATCCCGATCATCAAAACCACGGCAAATCCGCGAATGGGTCCCGACCCGAAAATGAAGAGCAAAACCGCCGCGATGACGTTCGTGCTGTTCGCATCGAAAATCGCGCGGCTCGCTTCTTTGTAACCGAACTCAATGGCCTGCACCACACGGCGGCCACGTTTCAGTTCTTCGCGAATACGTTCGTTAATCAGCACGTTCGCGTCAACGGCCGCACCAATCGTCAGGACAAAGCCCGCAATCCCCGGCAAAGTCAGCGTGGCGTTCGCAACGCCCATAACGCCCAAGATCATCAAAATATTGATGACCAACGCAATATTGGCATACATGCCAAAGCGGCCGTAAACGAGGAACATGAGCACGAGAATGGCGGTGGTACCAATAACCGCAGCCAAAACCCCTCGACGGATGGAGTCAGCGCCAAGGTCTGGCCCAACCGACCGTTCCTCAACAATCGTCAGGTCAACCGGCAACGCACCAGAGCGCAGCGAGATCGAAAGCGCATTGGCGCTCTCGGTCGTGAAGTTGCCCGAAATCTGCGATACGCCGCCGAAGATAGGCTCACGAATTTGCGGCGCGGAGATGACTTGGCCATCGAGCACAATCGCGAACAATTTGTTCACATTTTGCTGAGTCATGCGGGCAAATCTTTGACCGCCCTCGGAATCAAACTGGATGGTAACAGCAGGCTCATTGGTCTGTGGGTCGAATGTCGGGTCAGCCTTGACCAACTTGTCGCCGGATATGCCGCCCAAGCGGCGCACCGCGATGTACGGCAGACCAGTGGGGTTGTCGGGATAGGGCAGAACTTGGCTACCGACGCGGGCCTTGCCTTGCGCGGTTTGGTCGGGATCAGCCTGTTCATCAACCAGCTTGAATTCAAGCTTTGCGGTTTTACCAATCAATGCCTTCAACGCCTCTGGATCATCCAATCCGGGAACCTGAACGACGATGCGGTTCTCACCCTGACGAATGATCGTCGGCTCCAACGTGCCAAGCGCGTTAATCCGGCGGTCAATGACGTCCTTGGCCGTGTCCATCGCTTGGTCCAGCGCAGTTTCGTCGCCAGAGCTTGCTGGTGACAGAATAATTCGGTTGCCGTTGTTTACGCCGATATTCCAATCCCGCGTGCCCGTAGCATTACTGATGATCGGCAAAATCACTTCACGGGCAGCATCTACCTTGGACATGTCGGTGACGTTAAAGCTTAATTGGCCTTCACTGCGCGAGACATCAGCGATCGCAATTTGCGGATTGGCACGGCGCATAGCAGTACGGACACTGTCCTCCAACGCTTCGAGCCGGGCCTCTGATAGTTGCGACGTGTCCGCCTCAAGCAAGATATGACTTCCGCCGGCAAGGTCGAGACCCAGATTGATAGTGGGTGTGGGCACAAATTGCGCAAGCTGCGCACGCATTTGCGATGGCAACAGGCTCGGAATGGCAAAGGCCATACCGACAATCAGCACAATGTTGAGCATCCATATGCGCCAACGGGGAAAATCAAGCATAAGGTGGGTCCGAACGAGCTATAAAGGCAATATGTGGGGCTGGCGGCAAAGCCTTTCAACCCAAAGGGTTAATCATTCGCGGCTTTGGCATTGCGCGACTGCACATTGGCGATGGTTGACTTGACCGCCTTCACCCGCACATTTGGCGCGATTTCAACTTCGACATGATCGTCGGCAACCTTCGTCACCTTGCCCATCAGGCCGCCAGCGGTCACGACGTCGTCATTCTTCTGTACCCCAGCGATCTTGGCCTCATGCGCCTTCGCTCGCTTTTGTTGCGGACGGATAAGGAACAGGTAGAATACAACAAAGATCAGCAGGAGCGGAAACAACTGCACGAAAAATGCAGAACCACCAGCACCACTGGCGGCAGCACCTAAGATAACAAACGCCATAAAAAACCTCGCACTAATGAAATCGAGCGCCAATGTGCAGCGCAGCCCGGAACTAATCGGGCGCGATTATCACCTGCACCCTGCTGACGCAACGTCAAAGCGTCGACAGCACACTTGCTTTTCAAAAACCAGCGCCATATACGCGCTCTTCCACTGACCTCGGCGAGGTCATTGGCGGTCGGGACGTAGCGCAGCCTGGTAGCGCATCACACTGGGGGTGTGGGGGTCGCAGGTTCGAATCCTGTCGTCCCGACCAATAAATCAATGATTTAGCAGCAT
>JAEMTM010000022.1:0-4336 GCA_016462305.1 Sphingomonadaceae bacterium
TTACGGCTGGTGATCCCAAGAATCCGGCGATTATTTTCCTGCACGGCTTTCCCGAATCGCACCGCACTTGGCGGCACCAGATCGCGCATTTCGCCGACCGTTTTTACTGCATCGCGCCCGATCAGCGTGGCTATCGCGGGACATCAAAGCCGCAGGAGGTGGACGCCTATACGGCGGACAAGCTGACCGCCGATATCTTTGCGCTGGCCGATGCGTTGCATGTGCAGCAATTCATCATCGCTGGCCATGATTGGGGTGGGGCAATCGCATGGAGCGTTGCGTTGAACGGGCAAGCCGGCGCACCCAATCCCGCGTGGGCGGGGCGTGTGCCGCGCGCGATTATCGCCAATGCGCCGCATCCCTATATTTTCCAGAATTTGTTGATTACCGACATGAACCAGCGCGAGTCGAGCCAATATATTCGTGCCTTTCGCGATCCGGCGAACGACGCGTTGGTGCAGGAACAGGGCCTGACCGGACTATTGTTGAAGACGATCAAATGGGACAAGCCAAATGCGATGGAGCCTGAGGAACGTGCCGCATTATTGGCCGATTGGGCCGACCGTGACGCCTGTTTCGGAATGCTCAACTGGTACCGCGCGTCTGCGCTTTATGTGCCTGCGATGGACGAGGATGCCGAAACCCCCGCCTTTGCCGCGGGCGCATTTCCGCCACTGATGATCCCGACATTAATTGTATGGGCGATGGATGACCTGGCTTTGCCGCCGAGCAACATTGATGGCATACAAGAGCTTGTGCCCGACGTAACAATCGTGCCCGTCGAAAATTGCGGGCATTTCGTGATTTGGGAACAACCCGATGCCGTGAACGCGGCGATGGACGCATTTTTGGCCTAATCGCCGCGCCAGTCTATCCACGCACCATGGGCATGTGCTTCGGCCAGCAAATGCCATTCGTCGGGGCCAGGCCAATATTTGACCGATAGCTCATGCTTGAAAGTCTCGCGATTGGTCTCCAGCATGATCCAAGCGAGCGGTCGTTCGGGCGTTGCTTTTTGTCCAGCGGCTTCAATGGCTGCGCGGATTTTCTGCCGCCGGTCTTCTGGGATATATTGCCACACAATCGAATGGTTGAATATGCGGACGACATGCGGGTCTTGTGGCGCAGATAGGCGCTCCAACACCCAGTCGAGCGCATCGGCCTTTACAACATTGGGTGGTTGCACGGCGGCAAGAGCAATCGCGGCGTCCATGCGTGCCAGCCGATCCAGATTTTCAGGCCAGACATAGCTTTTTACCCGCAATGCGGACGCGGGGTCGGATAAATCAATGGGGGCCTGATCACAGCCATAAATGTGGGTGATCGTTACAGGCGAATCGGGTGGTGGCTGGCCGCGCCAATCGGGCCTAATGCGCATCGGAGAATTTTCTGGCCCCACGCTGACGCCGCCTAAGTCATAATGATAACGGTCCATCATGCTATTGATGCCCGCGCTCGCGCCCAGTTCATTCAGTTCAAATTGCGAACCGATTTTGGGCGACAGCCAAAGCAAAGCGGCCATGAAGTTGGCGGAACGTCCGGCTTCGTTGGTTTGCGGCGGACCATCCAGCCATGGCAATAATCGCGCATCATGGTCATGCGTAATTGCGGCGATGATGGCGTCAACTTCGGCCTGATCCGTCACTTCGCCGCGATAAATTGGCCCCAAGCGATCATCGGCTCCGGTCAGGTGCAGATGGTGCAGCCCGCCAGCAAGCCGCAAGGGTAGGGCATCCTCCAGCGGGAGCCCCGGCCAGTTTGCAATGCGTTTGCCGACTTCGGTATCGCCTTGCATGAGCGCAAGCTGCGCCTCTGCGATCCTTGCGGTGACGGGTGCGTCGTTGCGGCGACAATGTTCGGCCTGCACCCTCATGCCCTCTGCCACATGCGCATCATCCATCACGCCGCGTCCAAAATCATCCGATGCTATATTTTCTGCCATATTGCCCTTTCCGCTTGCGACCCGTAAAGCGCGGTCATTGTGACTGAACCAATCATCTTTGCAATCCCAAAAGGACGGATTCTCGACGAGGCTTTGCCGTTGATGCAAGCGGCGGGTATTCAGCCTGAAGCGGCGTTCTTTGACGACGCCAGCCGCGCGCTTTTGTTCGCGACCAACGATCCGGCGATCAGCATCATTCGCGTCCGCGCGTTCGATGTGGCGACCTTTGTTGCCCATGGAGCGGCGCAGATTGGCATTGTCGGTTCGGACGTTATCGATGAATTTGATTATTCGGAGCTGTATGCGCCCGTGGACTTGGGCATTGGCCGTTGCCGCATATCGGTGGCGATGCCGCAGGGCGTCCCCGACGATGTCAATGGCGGGCATATCCGCGTGGCCACCAAATATCCCAGCACGACCAGCCGTTATTATCACGCGCGCGGTATTCAGGCCGAATGTGTGAAGTTGAATGGCGCGATGGAACTTGCGCCTTCGCTTGGGCTTTCGGGGCGGATTGTGGATCTGGTGTCGTCGGGCAAAACTTTGGCCGAAAATGGCCTCGTCGAAACGGCGGTCATTTCCCAAGTGTCGGCGCGGCTGATTGTCAACCGCGCTGCGTATAAGATGATGAGCGGGACTATTCCGGCCATGGTGCAACGTTTCAGAGAATTGACGGGCGCCCGTGCAGCGGCTTGATTCCTCCGAGTTTGGTTTTGCGGATGCATTTGACGCGTTGGTAAATGGCCGGCGTGAGGCGGACGCCGATGTGTCGAGCGCCGTGGCGCAAACGATCCGCGATGTCCGCGCACATGGCGATGTGACGCTGGCTGAAATGACGCAACGCTTTGACGGTTTTGACCTGAACGAAGCAGGGTGGCAGATTGACGCGGCGCAGTGCAAGGCGGCCTATGTCGCGCTTGCGCCTGAGCTGCGCGACGCGCTGACGCTGGCGGCGAAGCGGATTGAGGCCTATCACACCGCGCAACTGCCAGAGGACCGCGATTATCGTGACAGTGACAATGTGCGCCTTGGCGCACGCTGGTCGGCGGTTGATGCGGCGGGGGTCTATGTCCCCGGTGGCCGTGCGGCTTACCCATCATCGGTGTTGATGAACGCGATTCCCGCCAAGGTGGCTGGGGTGGAGCGCATTGTGATGGTCACGCCAACACCCGACGGTGCAACAAACCAGACCGTGATGGCCGCCGCTTATGTGGCTGGTGTGGATGAAATCTGGCGCGTCGGTGGCGCGCAGGCGATTGCGGCGCTTGCCTATGGAACCGCGCATATTCGCCCGGTGGATGTCATCACTGGCCCCGGCAATGCTTGGGTGGCCGAGGCTAAACGGCAGCTTTATGGTGTGGTTGGCATCGACATGGTTGCCGGGCCGTCCGAGATCGTCGTGGTGGCCGATGCCCAAAATGACCCCGAATGGATTGCCGCCGATTTGTTAAGTCAGGCCGAACATGACCCGACGAGCCAGTCGATATTGTTCACGGACAATGCCGAATTTGCTGACCAAGTATCAGCCACGGTTGACGCGCAAATTGCGACGCTGTCCACGGGCGCGGTTGCGCGGGCCAGTTGGACGGACTTTGGCGCGATTATCGTGGTCGCTGATCTGGAAGGCGCAATGCCTTTGGTCAACCGGCTGGCGGCAGAGCATTTGGAGCTGGCGGTCGATGATGACCGCGCCGAGCGGCTGTTTGACCTTGTTCGCCACGCAGGGTCGGTATTTTTGGGCCGTATGACGCCCGAGGCGATTGGCGATTATGTCGCCGGACCAAATCATGTATTGCCCACCGGACGGCGCGCGCGCTTTGCGTCTGGCCTGTCGGTGCTCGATTTCATGAAGCGGACCAGCTTCATTGCGCTTGATCAACAGGCTATCAATAATATTGGTCCGGCGGCAGCAACGCTTGCCGATGCCGAAGGTTTACCCGCCCATGCGGCGAGTGTCAGGAAAAGATTATGAGTGCCCATAACGCCAGTGCCAAATCCAAATCCAGATCGGCGGCGCGGCTTGCGTCGGTGCAGGCGCTATATCAAATGGATATGGAAGACATCGGCATCGCCCGCCTGCTGCATGAATTTCATTCGCACCGGCTGGGTCAGGAAATCGAAGACGCGCAATATGCCGATGCCGACCCCGATTTTTTCGATGATGTTGTCTCGGGCGTTGATGCGCGGCGCGCAGAAATCGACGAACGTGTCGATGGCAAGCTGGGTGAGAAATGGAAGATGGACCGTCTGGACAAGACGATGCTCCAGATATTACGTTGCGGCACCTATGAATTGATCGCCCGGCCAGATGTGCCCACCGCGACGGTCATCGACGAATATCTCGACGTCGCCCATGCGTTTTTTGACAAGAAGGACGCGAAGTTCGTCAATGGC
>JAEMTM010000022.1:4436-8144 GCA_016462305.1 Sphingomonadaceae bacterium
TTGCGTGGTTTTGCCACTGACCCTGCGGCGCGTGGGTTATTGGATGACGTTGCGGTGATCGACATCGGCGATGCGGCGTTGATTATCACGCATGACATGATGGCAGAGGGCGTGCATTTCCGGTCAAACGCCAATCCCGCCGACGTCGCGTGGAAATTATTGGCATCGAACCTGTCCGATTTGGCGGCAAAGGGCGCAGCGCCCATTGGTGTCCTGCTTGGCTTCATGCTGGGTGACGATGCATGGGACAGGGCATTTGCCGCTGGGTTGGAAAAGGCGCTGGCGCATTATAACGTCGCTTTGCTTGGCGGCGATACCGTTGCCAATCGCGGGGACAAACGGGCGCTTGGGCTGACCGCTTTGGGCAGGGCAACCCATCGCCCCGTGCCATCGCGATCCGGCGCGCAAATTGGTGACATAGTATATGTGACGGGGACGCTCGGCGATGCCTTGGCGGGTTTTGAGCTCATTGACGCTGGTTTTGATGAGGTTGGGCCGCTGGCCGATGCGTTTAACCGGCCAGTCGCGCGGGTGGCCGATGGCCAAAAACTTGCGCCGATTGTCACCGCGATGATGGATGTGTCGGATGGTTTGCTGCTCGATGCCGAACGATTGGCGAGCGCCAGCCAGATTGGCATAGAAATCGACCTTGCGTGCGTGCCCTTGTCGCCGCTCTATATCAGCTATCGCACAGACAGCCTTGAAAGCCGTATGCAGGCGGCAAGCTGGGGCGATGATTATCAATTGCTGTTTACCGCGCGGCCAGAACTACCGCTGCCCGTGCAGGCAACCCCCATTGGCTGTGTATTATCCGGCAGCGTTCTCACCTTAAAAGACGGCGCGAATCCGGTAAAATTGATGCCGATGCTCGGTTATCAACATCAATAAGCCAAACTGGCCCACAGGGCCGTTTTTATGGGTTGCGTCATACTGCAAAGCCACCCTATACCGCAGCCGCTTGTGTGCCTTTTGGGAACACTAAGGGAAAGTTTCTAACAAAGAAAAACGGGGAAGGGACAGTTTATGTCTTTGTCAATTATGGCCATATTGTGCGGGTTTGTTGCCGTGCTTTATGGAATTATAACAAGCCGCTCGGTGCTTGCTGCATCGGCCGGTACACCGCGGATGCAAGAAATTGCAGCCGCTATCCAGGAAGGTGCCGGCGCCTATCTGGCACGCCAATATCGCACTATTGCCATTGTTGGCTTCATCGTTGCGGTTCTGGTCGGTGTGTTCCTTGGTCCGCTGTCTGCGGTCGGCTTCGTCCTTGGCGCGGTGTTGTCTGGCGCGACCGGTTTTATCGGGATGAACATCTCGGTTCGCGCCAACGTCCGTACGGCGCAGGCCGCTAGCGAGAGCCTTCAAAAAGGCCTGACGATGGCGTTCAATGCCGGTGCGATCACGGGTATGCTCGTGGCTGGCCTTGCTTTACTCGCGATTGCCGGTTTCTTTTATTATCTCACCGAAGTCACGATGAACCTTCCGAACAGCCGCCCCGTTATCGACGGTTTGCTGGCCTTAGCGTTCGGCGCATCGCTGATTTCGATCTTCGCGCGTCTGGGCGGCGGTATCTTTACCAAGGCTGCGGATGTCGGCGCTGACCTCGTCGGTAAGGTCGAAGCAAATATTCCTGAGGATGACCCCCGCAACCCTGCGACGATTGCCGATAATGTCGGCGATAATGTCGGCGATTGCGCCGGTATGGCGGCTGACTTGTTCGAAACCTATGTTGTGACCATTGGCGCAACGATGGTTTTGCTTGCCTTGTTGATGCCAGCTACGATGCCAGCGGCCGAGCTGTTGAACCTGATGTCTCTGCCATTGGTTGTCGGCGGTATCTGCATTCTGACGTCGATTTTGGGAACCTTTTTCGTCCGTTTGGGCGGCGGTACCAACATCATGGGTGCGATGTATAAGGGCTTTTTGGTCACCGCAGTCACTTCGATTCCGGCGATTGGCTATGTCACATACCAGACGCTCGGCGGCGATATGAATGCCGTAGTGACCTATAGCACCGGCGGTTTCACGGGTTGGACATTATTCTATTCGATGATGGTTGGCTTGGCCGTCACCGGGCTTCTGGTCTGGATCACCGAATATTATACCAGCACCAACTACCGTCCGGTCCGTTCGATTGCCAAGGCATCGGAAACCGGTCACGGCACCAACGTCATTCAGGGCCTAGCGATCAGCCTTGAATCCACGGCACTGCCAACTTTGGTTATCTGTGTTGGTATCATTGTCTCGTTCCAGTTGGCGGGCATTATCGGTATTGCGTTCGCTGCAACCTCAATGCTGGCTTTGGCCGGTATGGTTGTCGCGCTCGACGCTTATGGGCCGGTCACCGATAACGCAGGCGGTATCGCTGAAATGTCTGAAATGGACAAATCGGTTCGTGAAAAGACCGACGCGCTCGACGCGGTGGGTAACACCACCAAGGCCGTGACCAAGGGCTATGCCATCGGTTCAGCGGCTCTGGCGGCGCTCGTTTTATTTGGTGCTTATACCGCTGACTTGGCGTTCTACTCCGACAAACTCGGCCTTGCAGAAGGCGGCGTCGATTTCACGCTCATGAACCCCTATGTCATCGTCGGTCTGCTGCTGGGTGCGTTGTTGCCATATCTCTTCGGAGCAATGGGTATGACCGCAGTTGGCAAGGCAGCCGGCGAAGTTGTGAAGGACGTTCGCGACCAATTCGCCAACAATTCCGGGATCATGGATGGCACATCGAAGCCCGATTATGCCCGCACCGTTGATTTGGTGACCAAGGCGGCGATCCGCGAAATGATCATTCCTTCGTTGCTGCCGGTACTGGCACCCATCATTGTGTATTTCGTGATTAGCTGGGTCGCTGGTTCGGCACAGGGCTTTGCCGCTCTCGGCGCGCTTCTGTTGGGTGTGATTGTCGGCGGTCTGTTCGTTGCTGTCTCGATGACTTCGGGCGGCGGCGCATGGGACAATGCCAAGAAATATATCGAAGATGGCCATCATGGCGGTAAAGGTTCGGAGGCCCATAAGGCAGCCGTAACCGGCGACACTGTGGGTGACCCATATAAGGACACCGCTGGCCCAGCCGTAAACCCAATGATCAAGATCACGAACATCGTGGCCTTGCTGTTGTTGGCGGCATTGGCGCATGGCGGCATGTAACGCCTACAGAAAATTTAGCTTATGGCCCCGCTGGAAGCAATTCCGGCGGGGTTTTTTATACGCTCATCCGATTGTTCAGAAACGCTTTCTAAAGCTCAATTCAAATACCCGACCGCGCGGGTCGATATAGCCCGGCTGATAGCCCAAAGGCACGTTTCCATTCTGGTCGCGGACATCGACAATATCGTTCAAGATATTTTCGACCCGGAATGAGATGCGGCTACCTTTCAACAAAGGCACGGCCTTTACAACGCGCGCTTGCTGGTCAAGATTGACGAACAGAAATGCATTGATTGCGGCAATGTCGCTAAACCGCAGGTCGTTGCTGCCGGGAAGGCCCGTGCCGTCGGCGGTGGTTCCGCTCTTATACGTCCCTTGCAGCCGGAAACCAAAGCCCTTGTGGAACAGGCCACCTGAAAGCTCGACCTCATGCCGCGATGCGCCGCCATTGCTGCTTGTCGCTGAACCGTTGAGCAAATCGAGCACAGGCACGCCGGGACGGATGAGGATTTCGTCTTCTATGCGGTAGCTGTGGTATAAAGCGATGTTCCAGCGGCT
>JAEMTM010000022.1:8244-17217 GCA_016462305.1 Sphingomonadaceae bacterium
CCGCCGCCGCCTGCTACAGCCCGAGGCGCGCCGGGAGCGCCTGTCGCAGCAGGAGGCGCACCGGGGGGAGCGCCTGTTGCAGCAACAGGAGGAGGGCCGCCTGCTGGCCCGCGTGGGGGTGCGGGCGTGCCGATATTGCCCGATAGGTTAAAGCCCCAGCGGATCCGCTGTGACGTTTCACGGTCGAAATTCACCGGTCGTTGGTCGATGCTCACTAAGCGGCCATCGACATCACGCACGACGCGGCTGGCAAAGGCGGCTTCAATCTCTGGCGTGAGCAACGGGAATGCGGCCGTGGTATTGCGGCTGTTGTTTTTGAAATAGCCGAACTGAAGCGCGAAATCCTTGATGAAATCTGGGTTCCAATTCGCGTTCAATATGACATCGCGGCGCTTTTCGCCGATCAGGGCAGGGTTGCCGCCGGTTAGGACGTTGATGAACAGGCTTTCGCCGCGTGTAAAGTCATAGGTCGCAACATTGGGCGTGAGCAAAACTGGGTTGCCCAATTGGCCAATGCCCGGTGCGTTTTCGTCGCCTGTGATTGATGCCTGAAAGGTCAGGTTACGCGCAGGAGCCCAACGCAGGCCGGCGCCATATTCCAATAGTTTTCCGAAATCGGACAGGTCGCTATAGCCGATATTGCCATTGACCGACCATTCGCCAATCGCGGAGCCAATGCCGAAATCGCCGCTTGTCAGGGGCAATTCCGCATTGACCGAATGGTTCATGCTATTCCGGCGCAAGGAGGTGTCGGTCGTGACGCCCGAACGCCATGTTTCGCTGTCCAGCATTTGCCGGGTAAAGCCCGACGCGAACGTCATTTGCACATCGCCCGCGGGCAATTTGAGCACCGTTCCAGCAAGGGTGCTGCGCACGTCCATATTCTGGTTCAGGCTGCTGGCAAGATCAGGGGCGAGGAACAACAAATTCGCGCCAAAATCGGCTGCAAAGGGGTTCGTCGTTCCGGCCAAAACGCCAGCGCGTAAGTCAGAAAAATCCGCGTTGCGCGTCGTGCGTGTGTCATTTGCGGTGCGTGCATAATTGCCCGTTACTGTCCACCGCCATCCGCCCAGCGCGTGGTTGAACGTGCTGCCAGTCTGGAACACATGCGTTTCGCTTTCGCGTTCGAGCGGGCGCGGGGTGTCGAAATAGCGGCTGAGCGTCACGTTTTGACCGAATGGTGAAAACGGGCTGCTGCCGGGCAGAACAAAATTTGTGCCAGCCAAACCCAGCAAAGATTCGTTGCCTGTTAGCGCGTAATTGGCGTTCAGCGACAATATTGTTTGCGGACCAAGCGACCGGCTCCACGTGCCGTTCATCTCAAGCCGTTCGGTGCGGGGCAGCAATGTTCGTGCATCGCCGATATTCCCGTCATTCAGGCGATTTGCCGTGCTGGCAAATTGCGCCAAATTTGGGTTGGATATGCCCAAGGGCACAGCAGCCCGCGTTACATTGCTTCCGGCAAGCGCGTTTAACGCAGGCGAAATCGCGCCATTGAGACCGAGGCCGCTGATATTGCCGCCGCGCGCCAATAGCGAACCGCCCGAAGAAATCAGGTCGCGTTCGGACTCGGTCAGCGCAGAGGACCTTTCCAGTTCCACATCCAAATTAAACCGCGTGTTTTTGCCGATGCGCGTCAGCGTCGTTTCAAATTCACTGCGTGCAAAGCCGCCATCCTGCGGCTGGGCATGTTCAAATTCCGTGGCGAAGGAGGCAAAATTGTCCTTCAAGATGAAATTGATCACCCGTTGGTCTGGACGGAAACCATATTTTAGCGCGACTTCCTCTGGGAAAACCTGAACCTGACGAATGGCTTCTGGCGGTAAATCTCGAAGTTCACGGAAACCCGATACGCGCTGGCCATTCAGCAATATGATCGGCATACCACCCCCGCGTCCACGCCCCGAATTGGCTTGCGGTGCGACCGCCGCGACAAGGTCGGTCAGCGATGATGCGCCCAACGACGCAATGTCAGCCTCGTTCAACTCTTCGACGGGCGGGACGTCGGTGTCCACAGCCCCCTTAATACGTTCAGCCGTAACGACGATTTCGCGCGAAGGCGTGTCTTCAACGGCTTTTTCTATGTCGTCCTTGGCAATGGCCACGGTGCCGTCCGTGTTTTGGACATTATCCATGGCCATTGCGGGAACAGAGGCCGATACCAGCAAAATTGCGCTCAAACGGATTGTTTTCATGGGGGAGAAGCTCAGTCTATGTCGTTGTTACATTGGAAGCATAACGCAATATTCAAGACCAGATGTCTAAACTGCGCCGCATTTTGTCGCAATGAAGCGATTACACTGTAGCGCTTCCCTTTTTCAAACATTAGGTTTACAGGCGCAGCATTGTTGAATTTTTGAAGATTTAAGGGGCCGAATGGCAAAAGAAGAATTACTCGAAATGCGTGGGACAGTCCGTGAATTGCTGCCCAATGCTATGTTCCGTGTCGAGCTCGAAAATGGCCATGAAGTTTTGGGCCATACCGCCGGAAAGATGCGCAAGAACCGTATCCGCGTTCTCGTGGGTGACGAAGTGCTGTGCGAACTGACCCCTTATGATCTGACCAAAGGCCGGATCACGTACCGCTTCAAATAAGGGCGGCAGACCTTGGGTCTGAACCCTATACTCATATTGGCCTCATCAAGCCCACGCCGACGTGACCTTCTGGCGCGGTTGGGCGTTGTCCCTGCGCGTATCGCCGCACCGGACATTGACGAGACACCCCGCAAAAGAGAGGTTCCGCGTGTCTATGCGCTGCGCATGGCCGAGGAGAAGGCGGTTGCCGTTCCACGTGACGCTGGCGAAATTGTGGTGGCAGGCGACACCACGGTCGCCGTAGGCCGCAGGATATTGCCGCAAGCTGCCGATGCCGACATGCAACGCGGGTTCCTGAACCTACTCAGCGGTCGCCGCCATCATGTCCTTAGCGCCGTTGCGGTGATTGACGGAAATGGCCGGATGCGCAGCCGGATGTGCGACAGCATCGTGCGCTTCAAACGTCTGTCGGCAGACGAAATCGAAAGCTATATCCAGTGCGGCGAGGGGCTGGGTAAGGCCGGCGGCTACGCCATTCAGGGCAGGGCAGAGGCGTTGATCGACTGGATGGCGGGCAGCCATTCTGGCGTGATTGGCTTGCCATTATATGAAACACGCACGCTGTTGCGTGCATCGGGTTATCCGCTTGACTGACATATGGCGCGATGATGCGCCGGGCGAGCGCCGCTTTGCTGTTGTCGAAAACGGAAACATCGTTGAAATCCATATTCAGCGCGACGCTTTATGGGCCTTGGGCGAATGTGGCGCTGGCCGCATTGACCGCAAAACGCCGTCGGGCGCTTATGTCGTTGCCGACGATGGCAACGAACTTTTGCTGCGCAGCAAAATTGCCGTGCCAGAAGGCGCGCGAGTGATGTTCGAAGTCACGCGCGAAGCCATATCCGAGCCGGGCCGTATCAAGCCGCCAGAGATACTATTGCGGGATAAAGCGGAACACCCCATTATTGGCAAAGATGCCCTGTGGGAGGCACGTTTGGCGTCTCTTGGCCAATCTGCCATCAATGCGTCAGTCGCTGAGGGCTTTGACGTTGCCATCGCGGGGCAGTCTCATGTCGGCGATGTGACCATCAGCTTTCAACGCAGCAAAGCGGGGCTGGTGTTCGACATTGACGGTATCGGTGATGCGTTCGCGATCAATAGGGTCGCCGCGACCGAAATTGCACGTCTTCTGCGTCTCTACCAAGTCGGCGCGATGGTGATGATCGATTTTGTTTCGATGGCGTCAAAGGCACAGCGCACGCAGATTGCCGAAACTTTTGATGCCGCATCCTTAGCAGACCCACGGCCCTTTGAGCGCACCGCCATCAATGGCTATGGCATGATGCAGGTCGTGCGTGCACGGCCAAGGCCGTCTGTGCTCGATCAACTGTTCGGCACGCGCATCGCGGCATTATCGGACGAGACACAGGCCTATTGGCTGTTGCGCGCGGTGGCGCAGTCATCGGGTTTCGGCACGCGGACGGTGACAGCGCGACCAGATGTTGCCGCTTTATTAGACTGCGAATGTTGGGCGGCATGGCGGGCGCAGGCCATTCGCCTTGCGGGCGCGGATATGGTCGTGGTTGCGGATGAAAAGGCCACAGGCTATGGCCATGTCCATGTCGCGCAAAGCTAATCTATGCCCCTTATGTGGAAAGCCGGTAGTGGCGGAATCCAAGCCTTTTTGCAGTCAGGGATGCAAGGATCGTGACCTGTTGAAATGGTTGGACGAAGGCTATCGCGTGCCGGGGCCGCTGGCCGATTATGAAGATAGCATTGGTTCCGACGGCGGCGACTGATTTTGCGCTTGCCAAGAGGCGCATCGCCTCTCTATAGGCTGCGCTCCCACGCGGATTTCGCCGCGTAGCCCGAGTAGCTCAGGGGTAGAGCAGCGGATTGAAAATCCGCGTGTCGGTGGTTCAAATCCGCCCTCGGGCACCATTTTTTCGGCAAAGATATTAGGCGACGTCGGTGCGTTATCCCGAAACGAGTTCGGGATGACGAGGGATAGTTAAGTAGCGGTCGTCCTGATGGCCATTACTATTGTGAGCCTGACAAAAACCCATTCGTCATCCTGAATTTATTTCAGGATAACAAGCGACGGCATCGCACCATAACCGAGCCAAAGGCGTGCAGGGCACAAACAACTTCAAGATATTGCACGAGCCTATGCCGCCCCAAAAGCAAAAGCCGGAGCAGCGATGGCTGCCCCGGCTCGTTCTCCCCCGAGAATTTCAGGATTTTTAGAATTTGTACTTCACCGATGCACCATAAGTGCGTGGCTGGTTTGGATAGCCCGAAATCGAACCGGCCTGCACAACACTTGGGAAGATGGTTGAAAGATATCTCGCGTTCGTCAGGTTACGACCCCAAAGCGACAGTTGCAGACCATTTTCCAGACGCAGCGTTGTCGATGCGCTGACGTCATTCACTTCACGCTTGTAATCGCGGTAAGCAGGGTTGTCGTTGATGGTCGTCTGAGATTCATTGTGGTAATCGACGTTCATGATGAGTTCTGAACCGTTACCGAGTTCTGCCGTGTATGTTGCACCAAGGGTTGTCGACAGTTCAGGAATACCTGCAGGCGTTTGACCGCTGATATCTCCGAATGCAGATGCCACATAGCTATCATATTTCGGCGCGAGGTAGGTGAATGCAGCGCGCAATTGCAATGCATCGATTGGATTGACTGAGCCGTCAAATTCGACACCACGCGTAGACTGCTTACCCGCATTGGTCAGAACAAACCCTGTACCAATGAAGCTGTTACCCTGGAAGTTTTTGATCGACTGATCAAAAATGGTCAGGTTAAATGCAACGCGCTCCCACTTCGCTTTCAAGCCCAATTCCATAACCGTCGCCTCTTCAGGAAGCGCATAACGCGTTCCACTGGTGAGGTTTGGTAGGGCAAGGCCAGCCGTACGAATGGCCGACGTAGCCAGCGGTGCGCCTTGTGCCGGCGAACCCGCGACGAAATTCGAAGCGAACGGGCGTGAGTCAGTCGACACGTTCCACGACGTTGCCTTAAATCCTGTGCCATAGCTGGCATACAGGTTGATGTTGTCGGTTGCTTCCCATGCCAAACGTGCCGAATAGGTCAGCTTACCATCGCTGGTGCGGCCATTTTCCACCGCATTCGGGATGTTCAGGAATGGCGACAAGAATTGCAGCGCTTGCAAACCAAGGAATGGGTTACAGGTGCCCGAACGCGTTGGGTTTGCACCTGATGCCGCGGGTGCATTGGTCACGGTGGCGCAACCATTGATCCGCGGGAACAGTCCGGAGGAGAGTGCAGTGCCACCTGGCGGAACAAAGCCCGCCGGAAGTGCGGCAGGCAATCCGGCATTGGCACCGACTTGTACAAGGTCAATCGCGGAGAACACGTCCGTGATGACCGTATTGCTTGCAAGGTTCTTCTTGTCCTTGGTATAGTTGAAGCCGCCCGTCAGAACGAGACCGTCGGTAAGTTCTAAATCGGCCGTTCCAAAGACGGAGTAGGCTTTGTTCTTGTAATCCCAATCTTCAAAGCGCCCCTGACCTTGGCCACCAAATTGGGCTGCGGACGCAGGGACGCCTGCCAATGCGCGAATATTTGGTTCAAGACCTATATAACTGCCGCCAGCAAGGGCGTTGGCGTAATTCCGGAAATCCTTACCCAACGTCAAAGCCTGCTTATTGTTGATGCTTTCATCAAAATAATAACCGCCAAGCAAGAAGTTGAAGGGGCCATCAAAATCCGAGGCCAAACGCAATTCCTGCGTTTTTGTTTCGATATCCACATCTCCACGGTTCTGGCCGATCAAATCTGCACTGGTGAAATCGCTGTCGGCGTTGGTTTTGGCGCGTGACTTGCGATATGCGGTGATGGAGGTGAGGCTCAACGAACCCATTTCATAATCCGCTTGCATCGAAACACCACCATTGGTGATTTTGTTTTCCGAAGCAAAATTCTGATACTCGCTATAGCTGAAGATACCGCCTGAATTTACCTTTCCGCCGACTGCGCGAATGGCATTACCGGTTGGACCGTCGAGAATATTGCCGACGAAGCAGCAATTTTCGTCAATCTTGTCATAATCACCGATGAAGCGGAGCTTGAAGCTCTCGGAAGGTTCGATCAACAACTGCGCGCGGCCATACCAGCGGTTACGCTCACTTGTTTTCGATCCGTCGGTCAGGTTGGTACCGTAACCATCGCGCTTGTTGATGCCGCCAGCGAGGCTGAAAGCGATATTGTCAGAGATCGGGCCGGTGATGTCGGCCTTGGCGACGATTGCATTGAAATTGCCGTAGCTCAATTCCGCCGAACCGCCGAATTCATAGCTTGGTGCAGCGGTAACAACCGAGATGACGCCGGCCGATGCGTTTTTGCCGAACAGGGTCGATTGTGGACCGCGCAACACTTCGACGCGTTGCAGGTTGGGAAGATCGCTGATGGCTGAAGCCGAACGCGACCGGTAAACACCGTCGATGAACACGCCAACTGATCCTTCAATGCCGATGTTGTTCGATCCGTTGCCGAAGCCGCGAATGATGAAATCCGTGGATGCCGAACTTTGCAGTTGGCTGACGCGGAGCGAAGGAACGAGTGTCTGCAAGTCTTTGAGATCGCGAACCTGCGCCCGTTCAATGGCAGCGGCCGATGTTACCGAAACGGCGACCGGCACTTCTTGCAGCGTCTGTTCGCGCTTGGTCGCGGTGACGATGATGACATCTTCATCAACTTCATCGCTGGCTTGTGGTGCAGTATCCTGTGCAAAGGCAACTGAACCCACGCTCAGCGAAGCGATGCTGATTGTCGACAGCATGGCCGCCTTCAGCAGATGATTTCCCAATTTCATATCCATTCTCCCGTTGTTCATTTCATCCCGGTTCATCCGGGGTTTTTATTGGGGATGAGATTTAAAATTGCTCCAGCATCCCTCTGAGCCGCCGTTAAGCATGTTGCGATATTAACTAGAAAATGTTGCGCAGCAATTGATTTATCGCAAATTTGTAAAAAATAGTAAATATGTGGTAAAAAATCGTAAATAATTGGTAAAAAATGTAACATGTTATTTACGGCTCCACAGAGATATGGATAGCAAATGCCCAAAATGGTCAAAAAAACTGACCTTCCATCGAAAATTTGCGCGGCATGCGCCAAGCCGTTCGCTTGGCGCAAGAAATGGGCAAAGGATTGGGATAATGTGCTATATTGTTCCGACCGGTGCCGCAGGGCCCGTTGACCCTTTCATGAAAATGGACGGGCGAAAAGGATGCGCGAACATCGGCGCTGGCTTCGAATGATATGATTAAGCGTGGCTGGGTAATGCAGTGGCTGCGATGCTTACTGCTGCATCATCTGCCCAACGCGCCAGAATCAAGCCAACGCAGATGGTTTTTTGAATCAATGATGTAGGGGATTAATAGTGCACCACTTCAACAAAATACCAGCTTGGTAACGCGGTTGATGAGGTCGTTCCAGCTATCTTGATCGACGTGATCGATGGAAATGTCATCGATTACGCGGCCTAATGTATATGCCTGAATAAACAGAGCCGCAGTCTTTGGATCGAACGATGTATTCATCCAGCCATTCTGTTGGGCGGTGGCTAATAACGCGGTCAGTGCGTCTGTCAGCCGTTTTTGCTCGGCACCGAGCCTTTGAAGCAGGCGATCATTGCCTTCTGCAAAGCCGATCAATCTGGCCCGAACAAACCGGGAGCGCTTGTTTTCAGGCGATTGCATCAGATTCGTTACGGCGCACAACCTGCGATACATATCGTCGGCTGAACGGCTCATCTTTATCATATGCGACAACACTATGATGTTCGTGTCCACTTGCGCCGAAAACCTGCTAACTAACGCCTGCTCCAGAAGATCGGACACATCGTCAAAGTGATGGTAAAGCGATCCGCGAGAAACGCCCGAATGTTCAAGAAGCATGTCGCCGGTGACATCTTCGGGAAAGTGCGTTTCTAGCAAGCTGAGTGCTGTCTGCAGCAGCTTTTCTCTCGTCGGCTGCGCCTTGCGCTCTCTTTGCTGTGTCGCACCACGCATTTTCCTTTGGGTGGGGGGGATCACATCCAGTTCCTTCTGAAGTTGTTGATTACATTATGGGTGAGGTCAGAACCGAATCCAGTCAATCCGCTGTCCCGCAACCAAGCAGAAGCTGATGAATGGGTCAATCTGACACGCGATTCTATCCTAGCACATTTTTTTTGAATTTATAGACTAGACAGTATGACTAGTTTTTAATACTAGATAATTTGTGAAAAAATTTAGGCGATTCGATTCGGCATTCCGCCGGTTCGGTGCGCCTCATGATTGATGGGAATTGTCGTGAAAATATTTGTTCGTGCGCACGCTGGATTGATGGCTTTTCTGTTTGTGGTGATGGCCGCATTGCTGCCGATGTCGGCGGCCCATGCGCAATCCGGCCCAACAATCACATCC
>JAEMTM010000022.1:17317-20403 GCA_016462305.1 Sphingomonadaceae bacterium
CCGGCCCAACAATCACATCCTTCTCGCCTAGTTCAGGATCCCCTGGTACCGAGGTAACGGTAACCGGGTCGGGGTTCAGCGCATTGTCAAACTTAAGAGTTAGCCTAGAACAAGGGCTTGCCTCAGCCCAGGCAACAAACCTAACAGTTGTGAATGATACGACGATTAGGTTCACTATTCCTTCGACAGCGGCATTGCCAGCTGGAACCTACGACGTATACTTTTCATATAGTCCCAATCGTGTATCCGGTGGAGACATTGGCGATCCCCAGTTTACCATATTGCCGCCGCCATCTATCACGTCTGTGTCGCCCAATGTTGGTCCAGTCAGCGGCGGCAAAACGGTGACGATCACGGGCGCGGAATTCCAGAACGCGACTTCAGTGCGGTTTGGTGGCATCGATGCCACATCTTTTACAATCGATAGCGCAACGCAAATAACGGCCGTAACCCCTGCGGCTGGGTCTGCGTCTGCCGTTGACGTTGAAGTTACCAACGCAACCGGCACGGGTAAGAGCGTCGGAGGATTTTCCTATCTTAGCGGTCCATCGATTGCCGGCGTTGGGACTAATGCCGGCCCTACGACAGGCGGCACGTCTGTTGCAATCTTTGGTGTTAATTTAGACAACGCGACGGTTACATTCGGCGGTGTCCCTGCGACAATTACGTCCAACTCGTCAACCCAGATCGATGTAACATCGCCCCCAAACAGCCTGGGAATGACGGCGATTGAAGTAACAACGTCAGGCGGCACTGCAACACGTGCCAGTGGCTTTCAATATTACGCGCAGCCGGTGGTCACATCAATCACGCCTTCCGGTGGTCCGCGCACTGGCGGGACCATAGTTACAATTACGGGAACCAATTTTGATGACGTTACAAGCGTACGATTTGGTGATAACACTGGCACGAATTTTGTGCGCTCGGGCTCTACCCAGATCACTGTGCAAGCGCCAAGTGGCAGCGGAGCAACATCGGTCGATTTGATTTTTCCATTCTCCTCTACTAGGGTGAATAATGGGTTCAATTATGGTGATCCGCCGACAATTTCGTCGATTTCACCAAATTTTGGGCTGCCTGCGGGTGGAGATTCCGTAATCATTGTGGGCTCCAATCTTAACGGGGTTACTGCTGTCAGCTTTGGTGGCACGCCCGCCTCGTCGTTCACTGCCAGCTTTTCCCAGATTACGGCGGTTGCGCCTGCGGGTGCGGAGGGTTCAGTCGATGTCGTTGTAACCTCCCCTGTCGGATCTGCTACTTCGGCCAATGGGTTTACTTATGCTGGCGAACCTACCATCAGCCAAGTTTCGCCCAACGCAGGACAGTCAGGAACCAGCGTGGTCATAACTGGTACCAATTTTACAGGCACGCCAACTGTGCGCTTTGGCACCGCTAATGCGACGAGCGTAACGGTCAATAGTACAACGCAGATTACAGCTATTGCTCCCTCAAATGCGACGGGCGTCTTCAATGTCTCGGTTATTACCAGTGCAGGGACCGCGACGCGCGCTAATGCCTTTACCTATTCACAGCCGCCGACCATTGTCTCCGTGTCGCCCAATTCCGGCGCACCTGCCGGTGGGACATCGGTAACGATTAACGGTAGCAATCTGACCGGGGCCACCGCAGTAAACTTCGGTACGGTCCCCGCAACCTCATTCACCGTGACCAACTCGAATGCTATCACCGCAATCACCCCACCAGGGGTCGCAGGATTTGTTAATGTTTCTGTCACGACACCGGCAGGGACGGCTACACAACCTAGTGCTTTCAATTACGCTTCGACCGAGCCGAAAATCAACGGGGTTTCTCCTGGCAGTGGCTCGACCGCTGGCGGCAATAGTGTATCGATTAACGGCCAAAATCTTCTCGGCACCACATCGGTGACTTTTGGCGGGGTTCCTGCACTCTATTTTTCTGTCTCTAACCCTAACCAAATCACAGCTTATCCGTCAGCCGGATCATTAGGTGCAGTTGACGTCGGTGTCACATCCCCTGGTGGTTCGGTGTCATCTCCCAACGCCTATTCATATATCGATCCAACTGCACCGACAGTCACGGGTCTAAGCCCAAGCCAGGGACTGTTAGCTGGCGGCAATCAGGTTACAATTTCTGGCTCGAACCTTACGGGTGCGACTGCGGTTACCTTTGGAGGAACAGCGGCGACGTCCTTTACTGTCGTGAACTCAGGCCAGATTGTTGCTGTTGCACCAGCCGGCGTCGCTGCGGGGCCAGCAACAGTTGTCGTGACCACGCCCGGCGGTTCTGCTTCGCTGTCCGGAGGATACCTCTATGTCTCAGCCGCTTCGGCGCCAACTATCAACTTTGTCACCCAAGCGAATATTTCCGTCGATGGCGGAACCGTCAACATTTCCGGCTCCAATTTTGTGGGTGTAACCGCGGTAACGTTTAATGGTGTGCCTGGCACCGGAATTAATGCAGGCAGCAGCAATTTCCTCTCCGTGATTGCCCCTGCAGGATCGGTAGGACCAGTCACCATTGCGGTAACAGCCGCAGGGGGCACCGTGACACGCGCCAACGCGACCAATTATATCGCTGACCGGTTACCCGCAATCTCGGCGGTGTCGCCCGCTTCTGGTTCCAATAATGGGGGCACTAATGTAACAATTACTGGCACAAACTTTAGCGCCGCAACAGCTGTGCGGTTTGGGAACACCCCAGGAACATCGTTTTCGGTCGTTAGTCCAACGCAAATTACTGTGACTACGCCAGCAACCTCCAATATCGGCAGTCAAAATGTAACGATTTCTTCGCCTGGTGGAACATCACTAGCAAATGCAGATAGCAAATTTATGTTTACTTCTTCGTTAATTGCCGCGCCCACGATAAGCGCAGTTTCGCCAAATAGTGGCACAACAGCAGGCGGCACGAGTGTCACCATCACTGGCGCTAATTTTGGCGGTGCAGCGTCGGTACGTTTCGGCGCGGTGGCAGCAACGTCGTTTGTCGCGAATAGCGCCACACAGATTACGGCAGTCGCCCCCGCTGGCTCGGAAGGTGCGGTTGATATTTCCGTGACTGCATTGGGCGGCACGGTGACATCAAACGGTGCGTTTACTTATAAC
>JAEMTM010000126.1 GCA_016462305.1 Sphingomonadaceae bacterium
CCAAGATCAGTGCCGCACATTTTGTCCCAAAACCTGAAATATAAACCATAATTCCCCCTATATGCGTCATGATGCTTTTGGTGATGTGTCGCCGTTATCAGCCAGCGTCCCAAACTGCCATTAACTATGAATTTGGGAAAGCATTCCCACCCCATATGGTTGGTCACGCCCATGATCGTCATGATCGCTAACACAGCGCCCAATGCCCCAACATGAACGGGTATTAGAAAAACCAGCACGGGAATGACGAACGCGCCGGACAACGCCTCCCACGGATGAAACGACATTGCGGCCCAAGCGGTCGGCGGGCGGCTTTCATGGTGAACCGCATGTGCGGCCTTGAACCAAAATGGTCGATGCATCAGGCGGTGCGTCCAATAAAACCACGTGTCGTGCGCAAACAAATAGAGAAAAACCGACACGGGCACATACCAAAAAGGAAATGCGCCGACATCGGTGTATATCTGCGTCCAGCCGAAATTATCCCAGCCCCAGGCCACAATACCCGCAGGAATGCCGTAGATGGCAGCACTGGCAAGGCTCCAGCCGATCTCACGCTTGATTTGGTTATCGAGGCCAGCATAAAGTCCGGGTTCCCGTATCTTGGTCGCCCAAGCGAACGCGCCGCTGACAAGCACATAGCGTGTTCCCACAATCGCCGTCATCGCCGCAGCAGACAAAATCAAGACAAGCACACTATCCATATGATGGCTTTAGCCTTTTTGCGATTACTTTAGCAAGTTGCGGGTTTTGAACG
Organism: Sphingomonadaceae bacterium; assembly: GCA_016462305.1. Classification (GTDB taxonomy): domain Bacteria; phylum Pseudomonadota; class Alphaproteobacteria; order Sphingomonadales; family Sphingomonadaceae; genus Sphingorhabdus_B. Next base: position 758 of record JAEMTM010000126.1, read on the forward strand.
CTTTCGGCCCGGATATACTGATAACATCCCCATCGTGCATGACCGATATTGGCCCGTCATAACGCGTGCCCGCTTCACCCAATAACGCAAACTCAAGCAATTTGGGTACTGACGGCACAATATGCGTGAAGGCCAGCATGCCCACATCGGCCGACTTTGCAACATCGGCGGCCAGTTCGGGGCTGATATGGTAATTTTGAATATCGTCAAAAATCTTGGCGCGGTTGGCCATGCCAGCCTTTTGCGCGCTGTTGGCGAGCGTAGCGACGATTCGCGGGGAAAGCAGTTCGCTCACCAACAGGTCCGAACCCTTGGCCGCAACCGCAAGTTTCGGCGTAAACGCCGTGTCGCCTGTGATCGTGACGCTCTTGCCTTTATAATCCACGCGATAGCCAAATGCGGGTGTGATTGGGTCATGGTCGACGGCAAACGCCGTGATACGGACGCCGTTGCCCGCATACACTGTCCCCGGCTGGATAGCCGCGCCTGTCATACCAAAGCCGGACGGCGGCACAACGGCTTCGCCATGATGCGCAACCCGGTAAGTGGAATCAATGCGATAGGCCGCGTTCAACCCTTCCGTGATTTCGGTGACGCCACTGGGGCCGGACACCTTCAAAGGCGTTTTGGCGCTCGTCCCTGCCCAGCGTTGCAAGGTAAATGGGCCAAGGCCTTCGAAATGGTCGCTGTGTAAATGCGTCAGCCACACGCCTTGCACTTTATCCAGCGGCATCCCCATCAGGGACAATGTTTCGCCCGAACCTTCACCCATGTCGAATAGGAACAGCCTGCCATTGGCGATAACCACAGTGCAGGCGGCGGCGCGATCGCGACTTGGTAAGGGGGAACCTGTTCCACAGAAACCGACATGCAGTTGGTCAACCGGCAAATCCGCCATCACGTTGCGAGTCATGGCGCCATCTGCGGCGCGGCTAATTAGCGCCATCGCGATTGTGTCGCGCTGCGTAAAAGCAACCGCACCCACAAGCCCGACCAACCCAAGTGCCGCCAAAAGCCATTTTTTACGCATGTTCACCCCCCATAAGCAGCAGCTTTCGCCGAGAACTATGGCCCTCTTCTACCTGTCTTGCGCCTGAATAGCATGTAGAAAATATTGCGCCTTCCCGCCGCTGGTGAAAATGAAGGCTTAGAAAGCTGTGCATTACAGTGGCATGCCCCTTTCCCTTGCAAAATGCCTGCGCTAGGGCGTTGGTGTGACTTTAGAAAACATCAAATGCGACGTTGCCATTGTTGGTGGCGGTCTTGCCGGCGGGCTGATCGCGCTGGCGCTTGCCAAGACGCGGCCCGAGTTACATGTTGTTCTCATCGAACAAGGCAAAAGCTTTGGCGGCAATCATATCTGGAGCTACTTCGCGAGCGACATTTTGCCTGAGCATCGCTGGCTGACTGCGCCTTTGGTCACTTATGGCTGGTCGGGTTATGACGTGCAATTTCCCGCGCACAGCCGGTCGCTTGATAACATTTATTACACCATCGAATCTGAACGCCTCGATTGGGTCTTGCGGGAAAATCTACCCGCCTCCTCTTTAATGCTAGGCCGCGAAGTGAAGGCAGTTTCCCCGCGCCTCGTGGTGCTCGACGGCGCACAGCGGATCAACGCAGGCGGTGTTATCGATGTGCGCGGCGCTGGCGATTTGAACCATCTCGACTGCGGTTGGCAAAAATTCACGGGGCAGTTGATGCAATTGTCCGAGCCGCACAACATCACCAAGCCAATCGTCATGGACGCCACGGTGGACCAACATGACGGCTATCGTTTCGTTTACGTCCTGCCCTTTGCTATGGACCAGTTGTTTGTCGAAGACACTTATTATAGCGACAAGCCAGACCATGACCCGCGCATTTTGCGGCAACGGCTGGCGGCTTATGCCGACGAAAAAGGCTGGAAAGTCGAACGTATCTTGCGTGAGGAAAATGGCGTTTTACCGGTTGTCATGGGCGGCGATCTGGAACGTTATTGGAATAGTGGTAGCGGTCGGACCGCCAAGGCCGGCGCACGGGGTGCCTTTTTTCAACCCGTCACCAGCTACTCCCTGCCCGACGCCGTACGCAACGCGATTTTCATTGCAGAGCAGCCGGAACTTGACGGTGACAAATTGAACCTCGCGCTGCGTCAACGGGCGGAGGAGCATTGGCGTAAGGGCAAATTCTTCCGCATGCTGAACCGCATGCTCTTCCGCGGCGCAGATGGTGCGGACCGGTATAAGATATTGGAACGTTTCTATAGGCTTCAACCCAGTTTGATCGCGCGCTTTTACGCTGGAAATACGACATTTGGGGATAAGGCGCGGATCCTCTCCGGTAAGCCACCCATTTCCATAAGACGGGCGATAAAAGCGATCTGGGGCGCGAAAAGGTGACCAAGACCCCACCCCGTTTCGTCATCCCGAACTGGTTTCGGGATAACGCAATAATGTCGCCTATCATCCTGAAACCATTTCAGGATGACGACTTTTGGGGGCGAATGGGATGACACAAACAGCCGTGGTCATCGGTGCCGGCTTTGGCGGCCTCGCCCTCGCCATCCGCCTGCAGTCCGCAGGTATATCGACCACAATAATCGAAGCGCGGGACAAGCCCGGTGGCCGCGCTTATTATTGGGAGAAGGATGGCTTTACCTTTGATGGTGGCCCGACCGTCATCACTGATCCGCCCTGCCTTGAAGAATTATGGGCGCTGTCCGGTCACAAAATGGCGGACGATGTTGAATTGATGCCGGTGTTCCCATTTTACCGCCTCAACTGGCCGGATGGCACGAATTTCGATTACTCCAACGATGCGCCGGGGCTAAAAACGGAGATCGAGAAGTTAAACCCCGAAGATGTTAAGGGCTATCGCAAGTTTCTCGAATATTCAAAGGGCGTATATGAACAGGGCTATCAAAAGCTCGGTTCGGTTGCGTTTCTCGACTTTGCCTCCATGATAAAGGCCGCGCCGGCGCTGATGAAATATCAGGCATGGCGCTCGGTCTATTCGATTGTCTCTTCTTACGTCAAAGATGAAAAGTTGCGCGAAGCGCTGTCGTTTCACACCTTGCTCGTTGGCGGCAATCCGATGAGCACCAGCGCAATTTATGCGCTCATCCACACCATCGAAAAAGAAGGCGGCGTCTGGTTTGCCAAGGGCGGCACAAACCGCCTCGTCCATGCTATGGTGACGCATTTCGAACGGCTTGGCGGGACCGTTCGTTTGGACGATGCGGTCGAAGAAATTGAAACACGCGGTGACAAGGTCATAGGCGTGCGCACAAAATCGGGTTGGCGCATGGATTGCGACATGGCGGCATCAAATGGCGATGTGATGCACAGTTACAAAGATTTGTTGACCGGTAACAAGCGTGGCGAACGGGCAAGCAACGCCCTTCGTCGTAAAAGCTGGTCGCCTTCTTTGTTCGTGCTGCATTTGGGCATAAAGGGAACCTGGCCGGGCATCCCGCACCACATGATATTGTTCGGCCCGCGCTATAAGGGGTTGCTGGACGACATCTTCAAATATGGTGTCGTGCCAAAGGACTTCTCGCTCTATTTGCATCACCCGACCATCACCGACCCCAGCCTTGCGCCCGAAGGTTGCTCCACCTTTTATGCCCTCGCACCCGTCGCCCATTTGGGCAAAGCGCCGCATGATTGGGATGGCGATGTGGGTGCGGCGATGAAAGAACGGATATTGGACGAGCTGGAACGCCGCCTGATCCCCGACATCCGCAGCCGCATCATCACCCAGTTCCATTATACACCCGCAGATTTCAGCCGCGACTTGTCCGCACATTTGGGCAGCGCGTTCAGCCTTGAACCCGTGCTGTGGCAATCGGCCTATTTGCGCGCGCACAACCGCGATGACGCGATTTCAAACCTGTATTTTGTTGGCGCAGGTACGCACCCCGGCGCTGGCATCCCCGGTGTTGTGGGCAGCGCAAAAGCAACGGCCGCATTAATGTTAAAGGACGCAAATTCATGAAACGCCTTGCAGTCTATTGCGGGTCAGCGACGCCAGAAAATCCCCTATATATTAATGTCGCCCGCGAAGTCGGAAAGGCCTTGGCCAAACGCGGCATTGGTGTTGTCTATGGCGGCGGGCGGCTTGGCCTGATGGGCGCAGTCGCCGATAGCGCGTTGGAAGCGGGCGGCGAAGTGATTGGCGTCATCCCAGAGGCTTTGGTCGGCGCAGAAGTCGCGCACAAGGGCTGTACCGAGCTGCATGTGGTATCGGGTATGCACGAGCGCAAGCAACGCTTCACGGACTTGTCCGACGGTTTTGTTACCATTCCCGGCGGCGTGGGCACGATGGATGAATTGTGGGAAGCGATTAGCTGGTCGCAGCTTGGCTATCACCAAAAGCCCGTTGGCCTGTTGAACGTCGCCGGGTTTTACGACCAGTTGATCGCGTTTAACCAGAATATGATCGATGTTGGTTTCATCCGGCCACAACATGCCGGGAT
>JAEMTM010000127.1 GCA_016462305.1 Sphingomonadaceae bacterium
GATTGCAGCCCCCAAGCAGCGCAATACGCAAGACGAGAGGGACGCAATCAAGGTCGGCAAGACGGCACAGGAAGTCTGGCCCGACCAACCCGCCAAGGCCGCGCAGAAAGACACAGATGCCCGATGGACGGTGAAGTTTGCCAAAGCCCGCATGGCTGCGAACGGCAAGCCGCAGATCGACATTGCGATCCCAAGCTTTGGTTACAAGAATCATATAGCTATCGATCAGCGCTTCGGGTTCATCCGCAAGGCTGTGGTCACGCACGGCGCACGGCATGATGGATCACAACTGCGCGAAGTGGTCACGACAAACAACACTGCATCTGATGTCTGGGGCGACACCGCTTACCAGTCCAAGACCAATGAAGCGTGGCTTGCAGCCCATGGCCGGGTCAGCCGCATCCACCGCAAGAAGCCAAAGGGCAAACCACGGTCAGAAGCGCTTCGTGCAGCCAACCGAACAAAGTCGAAGATACGTGCAAGGGTCGAGCACGTCCCTTCGACTTTGCTCAGGGCAGGCTTTGCGCAGCAAAAGGCGCATATGGGGCTTTATATCCGCACCATCGGCATCAAGCGTGCCGAGACGAAGATCATGCTCGCCAATCTTGCCTACAATATGCAGCGCCTGCTGTTCCACGAACGACGAGCGGCGACAGGATAATTGTGTCCAAAATCCAGAAATAGGGGCCAAAACAGCAGCAATAGAGCCAATCTCAGCCCGAAATGCACCGATCAGGTGCCTGCAACGCGCATATCGAAGCCGCTTGACCAAAATCAAAGGTTAATGGAGGTGCCCAGCTGCGTGTCAACCGCGTTATTAAAAGTTTGGCCGGCCGTAGGGTTTAATTTGCCTTGACGATGGGAGGAAATTGGGACACCAAGCTGGGACACCAGTGTGATTTTGATTGTCTTAGGGCATTTGAAATCAATGATTTTTTTGGGTTGTTGTCCCCTCCCGTAGGGGTCACCAAATATAGCGCTCTGGAATTGGCCTAGTGGCTCTCGGGCGGCGTTCTTCGATATTTTTGGTTTTGTGGGCAGCGGCGGCAGGCTGTTAACCAATGTTCTGTGGAATTTACCAAGGTAAGCCCATCAACCATTCGCTGGAGACGACCAAGGTGAAGCGCATCGTCAAGGAGGCGGTCTCGGCAGCAAACCTGCCGCCCGACGAAGTGGAGGCGTTTTCCAGCCACTCGCTCAGGGTCGGCGCGGCGCAGGAGTTACTGCGCGCAGGCTTCGATACGGCCGCGATCATGCGCGCCGGCGGTTGTAGGTCGACCAACGTGCTGGCGCGGTATCTGGAGTATCCGGAACACAATGTGTTGGAGGCGTTATAATTGGCTGGTGCCTGTCTGTCAGCCAGCCTTAGGCTCGTGCCGCGCATGCGCAAACCAAACCAGCACCAAGGCTGCAAAGCCGGCCATGGCCGGCGTCCGCAGGGGGTAATCGGACAGGCTTGCGATACCGAGAATGGCAATGACGATGCTCGCCATTCGCCCCAACGCGACGGCCGAACGCGCCCCATCCATGCGTATCCACAAGACGAATGAGCGGCGAAGATAGTATCCTACGCCCGCCAGCATCAGGAGAATACCTGGGACACCAAAAGTCAGCGCAGTCTCCAGCCAGTCATTATGCAGCCGGTTTAAAATAGCCCCGTCCAATAGCGCTAATGGTTCGGTGATCTGGAAGGTCGATACAAAGCCGCCGGGCCCAAAGCCGAAAGGGAAGTATTGCCAAAACAGTTGCAGGCTTGAGGTCCAAAAATCGGCGCGATCATTTGCACCGCCGTTTTCAGCAAAAATACGCTCGATTGCCTCGGCGCGGGAGAAGTAAACTGTGACGAGCACGAGGCACACAAGAATTGTGGCGGCCCAGATTTGCGTCACGGACTTGGCCTTAGTTGATCCGCGGTAGGACGGGGAGTGAGAAACATACAGCAGAGCACCGCCGATCAATCCCACAGTAGCGGTGAGCATTCCAGAGCGGGACCCCGTGACCAATATGAGCGGAACCAAAGTTATGGCGATGGATATTGCGATCAGTTGCGGCGTATTTCTGCCTCGGCTTGCTCCTTCCGACTTCGCCGCAAAGAGGGCAAGCATGGGAAAGAGGCACGCCAAGAACACGGCGGCATGGTTTCGGTTCGCGAAGAGACCCACGGCGCTGCCGTTATTGGTGATTTGATAAAAATAGAGCGGGCCGCCGGCGCTGCCGGCTAATTGCAGGACGCCTATTATCCCTGAAATCGCACCAGCGGCAATGAGGAGAAGCACAGAGAGGCGCAAATCGTCTCGATTTAATTGCAGCGCAAAGAGGATCACGGCCAGAGGGGCAAAGAGAAAAAAGAGCGACTGCCAAGCGACCGCGGGTGCCATCGATGTAATCCGCGTCATGCCGGACAAGTCGGCCGCTGCGCGAACTTCTGCGACATCGCTTGTGCCGCCTAGGAAATTCACAATCTGCGCCGATATTGGCAGAAGATAAGTTGCAACCATCAGCATAGCGAAAAGAAAGCCCACCAAAAGCGACTTCTTGCCCTCAAATTGCTCTGGCCTCAGAAAAAGCAACGCGACTCCACAGAAGGCTATCATCAGCGGGTTCAACAGCGCAAGAGACTGAACATCAGGCCGCGACGAACCACCCATAGCAAAAAGCGCCGCAAGGGGTGCCAGCAACCCCCAGAATTGAAGCGATGGCAGGGAAATCCTAGCTAGTTTTGGCAATTTCTTTTCCAGTGATAAGTTGCGGCAGCATTGTTTCACGGGCACGCCCGATGACTGGCAATGTTATTTACGTCAGTGTGCGCATTGTAAAGATTATAACGTCACGCGCGGGGCCGTTTAAGTGAGGTATTTCGACAAATAGCTTGAAAAAAGATATGGCTTTGTTTGAGCGCTTCAGTTACGTGCGGCAACCATTAAGCGCCATGCAATCTGGCCTAGGATTAACATCCATGACGTCGATGCCGGTACAAGGATAATAATGTTAAAAGCCGCCACCCAGCTAACTACCGCTGCACATCCCGGCGCAGCAAATCCCGATAATGAAGCCGAACGCGGCCTCGCGCCGCCGATATTGCTGCAATATTGGCAGGTGGTCCTTCGCTGGAAGTGGCTGATCGCAGGTATCACGGTATCGGCACTGACTCTGGGTCTCGTTGCTACGTTATTGGCGACGCCCCAATACACGGCGACCTCACGCATCGAAATTAGCCGCGCGCAGAAGAATGTGACCAACGTGGAAAGCCTGGAATCCGCAGAGGCGGGGCGCGACCAAGAATTTTATCAGACGCAACATGAGCTGTTGCGGGCGCGCTCTCTTGCAGAGCGCGTTGCGCGGCAACTGCGACTGGGTGCCAATGATGCCTTCTTTGAGGCCCATGGGGTAGACCCCAGCGAAGATGGCCTTTTTGCCTCCAAGTCGGGGCAGCAATTAAGCGCTGTTGAACGGCAAAAGCGCGAAAAAAAAGCAATTGATTTGCTAGCAAAAAACATTGCTATTTCGCCTATCCGTGGATCGGCCCTGACGGATATAAGTTACACCAGCGCATCACCCAGCCTATCCGCGCAGGTTTCGAATATATGGACAGAGCAGTTTATCGTCCAAAGTATGGATCGCCGCTTTGCGTCGACAGCAGATGCGCGGAAATTCCTAGAGGGACGCCTTTCCGACCTTCGGGCACGTGTAGAGACATCCGAGCGTGAAGTCGTTAACTACGCCTCACAGAAGGGCATTGTCGCGCTCGGGACAACTAAAAGCGCTGATGGCAAGACCGAGGTTCAACGGACACTGGTGTCAAGCGATTTAGAGGCACTTAATTCCGCGCTCGCCGAAGCGACAGCAAACCGGATCACTGCGGAGAGCAGATCACGCAGCCGCACCGGCGGCGCTAATTCTGATGCCTTGAGTAATATCGCAATTTCTCAGTTGAGGCAGAAGCGGGCTGAGGCAGCATCCGAATATGCAAAATTGCTCGTTCAGTTTGAACCAGGCTACCCGTCAGCACGGGCACTTGCCGAGCAACTTCGCGTGTTGGACGCGAGCATTGCACGCGAGGAGGGGCGCGTACTTAACAGCCGATCAGCGGAATATAGTGAGTCGGTCCAGCGCGAACGTGACCTGCGTAAGCAAGTGGAAACGCTCAAAGCGCGGATGGATCGCCAGCAGCGCGACAGTATCAATTACAATATTTACCAGCGCGAAGCGGATACCAACCGCCAGTTGTATGATGGCCTGTTGCAGCGTTACAAAGAAATTGGCGTCGCCGGAATTGGCGCAAACAATATTGCTATTGTCGACCCGGCGAAGGTACCTGAAAAGCCATCTGCCCCTAGCTTACCGCTGAATATGGCGCTGGCATTGCTGGCCGGAATTGGCTTGGCGGCGGCTGCTACATTTGCGCTGGACCAGATCGACGAAGGCATTCGGGACCCGGGTCAGGTCAATCGCCTGTTGCAAGCACCACTGCTTGGAAGTGTGCCCGACGCCGACGCTGAAGATGCTCTCACCCTATTGGGTGATCCGAAATCGATGATTTCCGAGGCTTATTTGAGTATTCGCTCGAATTTAGCATTTAGCACTGACCACGGCGTTCCAAGCACGTTCATGGTCACCAGTACGCGACCGGCGGAAGGCAAGTCTACAACCAGCCTTGCTTTGGCGACCGTGTTAGGTCGCACTGGCAAGAGGGTGTTGCTGGTTGACGCGGATATGCGGTCGCCGTCCATGCATCAATTTCTCGGTCGCGAAAACAAAAGCGGCCTCAGCAACTTTCTTGCTGGGGACAATGAGTGGCTGAACATGGTCCTCGCGACAGACCAGAAAGGCTTGCAGCTCTTGCCTGCCGGACCAATGCCCCCCAGCGCGTCAGAACTGTTGAGCAGCGACCGGATGTTGATGCTCATCCGACAGTTAGGCGATCACTATGATCACATAGTTGTCGATGCACCGCCGATATTGGGTCTCGCAGACGCGCCGCTCTTGTCGCGTGCCGTTGAGGGCTGCATCTTTGTTGTGGAAGCCGAGGGTGTTGCAGTCAGAGGCGTCAAGTCTTCATTGGGTAGGCTACATTCCGTTCATGCCCATGTGTTTGGTGTGATTTTGACCAAACTGAAACATCGCCAAGCGGGCTATGGGTATGGGTATGGGTATGGGTATGGGTATGGGTATGGGTATGGGCAAAATGACAACACCGATG
>JAEMTM010000128.1 GCA_016462305.1 Sphingomonadaceae bacterium
ACAATCCGTTTTTATCGCATATGGTTGGAGGGCAGCCATTCGTTCAGTCTGTGAACCAACGGCGGCTATCAGCGGCGGGACATTGTTGTCTGTATGTCTGGAATATTGTGGGGAAGCGGATGTTGCTTTTTCAAACAACGGTGGCAAATAGGACTAATGGATTTTTCCTACTTCGTCGCCGGTTTCGTAGCTCTCATTGTTGGAATTGCGGGATCGATCATATTTGTAGTCAAACGCGGTCACTCCTTCCCTTTGCTTTTTGCTTCATTGGTAGCCGTGACAGTCGTAATTGATTTCATGCTCCTCATCGATTGGTGCACCGCTGATTTAATAACGGCAAACTTCCTGGTTACCGACTTCGCATTCTTCACAGTCTACGCGTTGGTCGGGTGCTCTATCGGTACTATTCCAGTGCTCGCGGGAAGAGCGCTTTACCGAAAGCTTCGAGCCTTACGGGGGTAGCAACTTCGCTGAAGTTTGTGCCCGCAATCTTGCCGTGTCCCGACAGTCCGCTTTTATCGCGTATACTTGGGAAGCGTTCATTTCCCGTCGCGATTGAGGTGCTTGTTCCACATTGAGCGGATTGTGAAACCGACGACAGCCGAGACCGCCGCAGTCACGCCGAAAACAACGAAGAAGCGGACGCCTTGGCCATCTCGACAAGGGTCGTTTGGACCACAATTGCCGTAGAAAGACAGGAACATAAGGAAGCCAAAAACCGGCAAACCTACAAGCGTTGCTGCAAGGCAGCCAAACTTGCCTCCAATAGTCCCTGCGCTCTTGTAACCGTTCTCCATCCACATGAGACTACACTATCTATCAGTGTCCGCAATCTTGTTGTGTCCGGAACGCCCGCATTTGGCGAAAATTTACAATTACCAATTTTGGCCCGATTTGCTGCACCTTAGCATAATGCCAAAACGTGCATCATTGACCACAAGGTTATCCGTCAATCACGCCACCAGCATGACGCAATTGCGCCGCGCCACATTCCCTGCTTGGAACACCCAAATTCCCACATTTTTTCAGCAGTCTCTAAAGCGGCCCATGGGCTTGCCAGAGTAGCCGGAGCGCGGCGTAGCCGACCAATAACGCCGTTAGCACACGTAATAAGCGTGGGGAGAGATAGCGCATGCCGAACAGGCTGCCCAACTGTCCGCCGACCAACACCGCGCCGAGTAGCAGTCCATATTGCAGCGCAGGCTCGGCAAGCGCATGCGCCCCTGATTTCACTATTTGACCAAGCAAGCCCGCCGCCGAGTTGATCAATATGTAAAGCGATGCGAAGGCGGCGATGCGGCGTGGCTCTGCCCAGCGGATCAGGTGTAAGACCGGTGCCATGAATATGCCCCCGCCGATACCCGACAGGCCGGCCAGCAAGCCTACGCCGCCCGAAAGCGCCAGCAACAATGGCTTTGGAACCACGCGCGGCGTCATCTTATCCGCTTGGAGAAAAAGGGCGATGGCCGACGCCAACAACGCGCCACCCAATATCGTTAGGAACACCACTTGCTTCAGCGGCACCAGCCCACCTGCAAAGGCAAGCGGGGCAGACACCATAAGCAAGGGCAGAACCTGCGGCCAAGACACCAAGCCAGCACGCACAAAACGGATGCTGCCGCCGGTCACGACGATGATGTTGCAGACAAGGGCAATCACCGGGATCAGCCGGTAATCCACCCCCCATAAAGCAAGCAGCGCCGTGTAAGTGGACCCGCCGCCAAAGCCGACGGACGCATATATAAAGGCGACAAGAGCAAAGAGGCTGGCCAGCCAGATCATCTCCGCTTTTCCCTCATCTCCTTATCAAAATGCGCCGTGGCAATGCTTATATTTCTTTCCCGAACCGCACGGACATGGGTCGTTGCGGCGCAGATCAGGGTCGCCTGCATATGGGTCGATGCCCCCAGATGCCATCGCTGGACGCGGGATCGTCGTTGTCACCAACCCAAGCGAACCGGCGTCAATATCATCGCTGTTATCTTCGCCTGTAAACGGGTCGATATGCGTTGTCAGGAAATCGGGGAGCTCAGGTAAATCTTGCGGAACAAATTCTTCTTCGGCGCGGAAATCATTGGTGGCGATGGTCTTGGTCACGCCTTCGCGAATGGCCGACAACATGCGTTCAAACAGGCCAAATGCCTCTTGCTTATATTCGTTGACCGGATTCTTCTGCGCATAAGCACGCAGGTAAATCACCTGACGCAGGGCATCAAGCGTGGACAAATGCTCTTTCCAATGATGGTCAAGCGTTTGCAGCAAGATACTTTTTTCAACCTGACGCCAGATATTATCGTCAAGAACAGCGCCCTTCGCCTTGAATTTTTCGGCCGCCATATCGGCGATGCGGGTTTCGATGATTTCGGGTTCAAGACCGTCTTCCTGCAACCAAGCGTCAATATCGGGCGTCATCCCCAACAGCTCAGTGCATTTTTGCTTGAGGCCCTCCACATTCCATTGCTCGGGATAAGTGCCCTCTGGGCAATGGTCGCCGACAAGGTTGTTGACGGTATCGTTGAGCATATCGTCAATGATGTCATCGACGGCTTGCGCATCCATGATGTCGCTGCGTTGTTCATAGATGACCTTGCGTTGGTCATTCATGACATTGTCATATTCGACCAACTGCTTGCGGATGTCATAGTTGCGCGCCTCCACCTTTTTCTGCGCGGTTTCGATGGCTTTGGACAGCCATTTGCCGCCAATCGCCTCCCCATCTTCAAGGCTGGAGTTCATCATTTTGGAGAATAAGGTTTCGGAGCCGAAAATACGCAAAAGATCGTCATCAAGCGACAGATAAAAGCGGGAGAGCCCGGGGTCACCTTGACGCCCCGAACGGCCACGCAATTGGTTGTCGATACGGCGGCTTTCATGGCGTTCTGTGGCAAGGACAAATAATCCGCCGGCTTCGATAACTTTCGCTTTTTCAGCCGCGATTTCGGCTTGCAAGGCCGCGATGGCGGCATCGCGCGCTGGCCCTTCGGGCATATCGCGCAATTCGTCGTTCAACCGAAATTCAAAATTGCCGCCCAGTTGAATATCCGTACCGCGACCCGCCATGTTGGTGGCGATGGTAACGCTGCCCAACCGCCCGGCTTGCGCGACAATATGCGCTTCGCTTTCGTGGAAGCGGGCGTTCAGGACGCTGTGCGTGACGTTTTCTTTCTGCAAAAATTCGGACAGCAGCTCTGATTTTTCAATCGAGACGGTTCCGACCAATACGGGCTGACCACGGTCATTCGCCTCTTTGATCGTTTTGGCAATCGCGCCAAATTTATCTTGGGTGTTTTTGTAGAATTGGTCATCCTCATCGACGCGCAGAACGGGCACGTTAGTCGGAATTTCCACAACATTTAACTTGTAGATTTCATGAAACTCGCCAGCCTCGGTGGCCGCAGTGCCCGTCATCCCGGACAATTTGGGATACATGCGGAAATAATTCTGGAAAGTGATGGTCGCCAGCGTCTGGTTTTCCGGCTCAATATACACGCCTTCCTTGGCTTCGACCGCTTGGTGCAGGCCGTTGGACCAGCGACGCCCGTCCATCATGCGCCCGGTGAATTCATCGATGATGATGACCTTGCCATCCTTAACGATGTAATCAATGTCGCGTTTGAACATCACATTGGCTTTGAGAGCCTGGTCGAGATGGTGGACGACCAAGGTATTCTCATAATCATACAGATTAGAGCCCATCAGCAAGTCAGCGCCTTCAAGCATCCGCTCGACCTTCTCCGTGCCATCTTCGGTTAGCGTAACATTGCGGCTCTTTTCGTCTTTCTCATAATCGCCCGCGTCCAACTGGAGAACGACGGCATGGACCTGCATATAGAGTTCGGATTTGTCGTCGGTCGGGCCGGAAATAATCAGCGGCGTCCGCGCTTCATCGACCAAGATAGAATCGACTTCATCGACAATCGCGAAGTTGAACGGGCGCTGCACCATTTGCGCGCGTTCATATTTCATATTGTCGCGCAAATAATCGAAACCAAGTTCGTTGTTGGTCGCATAGGTAATGTCGCAAGCATATGCGTCGCGGCGATCATGTTCGGCGATGTTCGGGACGACAACCCCTGTCGTAAGGCCAAGGAACCCGTAAATCCGGCCCATCCATTCCGCGTCACGGCGGGCCAGATAGTCGTTCACGGTCACAACATGCACGCCCTTGCCCTCAAGCGCGTTGAGATAGCATGGCAATGTTTCGGTCAAGGTTTTGCCCTCACCCGTGCGCATTTCGGCGATTTCGCCGCGATGCAGCACAATGCCGCCGACCATCTGCACATCGAAATGACGCATAGCCATGACGCGCTTTGATGCTTCGCGTACAGTTGCAAACGCCTCTGGCAGTATATCGTCAAGCGTCTCGCCAGCGGCCAGACGATCGCGAAATAACTGCGTCTGCCCTTTCAGACGTTCATCGTCCATGGCGGCGATGTCGCCTTCAAGCGCGTTGATGTTTTCAACAGTCTTCATGATTGATTTGACGTAACGGTCGTTCGACGACCCGAATATGGCTTTGGCAAATCCGCCGAGCATGGATAATTCCTTTGAAATATGTGGGAGACGCGCACATTTGGCGCGCGATAGGTAGCTATTGAACGCACCCCAAAGGGCGCAGAAAGCCTAACCTAAGATGATGTCGTGCCGGTCCACCGGCGTATCTGGCGTTATGGCAACCAGTTTCGTTGCACCGATGGCGGGCGCACGTGACGCGCGCGCCTTCGCGGTCTCACGCACCACAGGTTCGCAAGCGGCAACAGCTTCAAGCGCAGCCGCCGCAACATAAGCCTGCGCCACCGCTGAATCCACTGACGCCGACGCGCAAGACACCGGACGCGCCGCCTCCGCCGCGGAAAATCCGCTCATCATCGCCAGTAGATAAATCAGTAAACGCATGTTTTGCCCTATGAGGTGCTGCGACGCATATAGGGAGACAAAGGCGGCTCGTCTATCCCGAAGCGTGTTGACTAGCGTGCATTGCCAGTTGCGCTCATTGCGGCCAACAGATAGACGAAATATATCATTTACACGCCCTCCAGAAATTTTTTAATTTAATACAAGGTTCCAGATGCTTGTCTAGCACTTCTCCACTCGCCATATCTTTTCCCATCATGCCCGACATTGCGGGCGCGACGCCGCGTGTTGCGCGGGCGGG
>JAEMTM010000129.1 GCA_016462305.1 Sphingomonadaceae bacterium
AACATTTTTATGAACGATTATGCGGTCAGCTTCAGACCCGTCCATTTTGCGAGGAATGCATAAATGTCCGAATATTCGTCGATCACCTTGTCGGTTGGCTTGCCTGACCCGTGGCCCGCCCGGCTTTCAATACGGATGATTTTTGGTTTGCTTCCGGTCTCTGCGGCTTGAAGGGCGGATATATATTTGAAGCTATGGCCCGGGACCACGCGGTCGTCGGTGTCAGCGGTCGACACAATGACGGCCGGATAGTCGACTCCTGATTTGATGTTGTGATAGGGCGAGTAGGTCATCTGCATTTTGAAATCGGCTTCCTTGTTCGGATAGCCATAATCGTCGACCCAGTAACGACCGGCGGTAAACCGGTCAAAGCGAACCATGTCCATGACACCCACGGCGGCATGTCCCGCCGCAAATAGATCAGGCCGCTGGTTCAGCGATGCACCGACCAGCAAGCCACCATTGGAGCGGCCTTCGATTGCAATCTTGCCCTTGGCCGAAATGCCGCTGGCGATCAGATATTCCGCCGCCGCTGCAAAATCGTCAAAGACATTTTGCTTGTTCATCAGGCGGCCTGCATCATGCCAGGGCTTGCCATATTCCCCGCCGCCACGAATGTTTGCGAGTGCAAATACGCCGCCAGACTGGAGCCATGCCATCCGCGTTGCCGAATATGTCGGCGTCTGCGAAATGTTGAACCCGCCATAAGCATATAACAATGTCGGCGCACCTTGGGACAGGTCAAGGTCCTTCTTATGCACGATGAACATCGGAATCTTCGTGCCGTCCTTTGATGGGTAGAATATTTGGGAAACGGAGAAATCTTGCGGGTTGAAGCTCAACTTCGGTTGCGCAAATATTGTCGATGTCCCGCTGTTGCTGTCAAATCGGTAGACGGCGCCCGGCTGATTAAAGCTGGAGAAGCCATAAAATGTTTCCGCGTCGCCCGGTGTGCCGGAAAAGCCGCTGGCCGTACCAATCGCGTTTAGTTCGATTTCCTGAACAGGCTGCCCTGTAAGGTCCGTCATCAGTGCCATCGATTTGGCGTCCTTGATGTACGACAAGATCATACGATTGCCAACGATTTGCGCCCGCGACAGCGTTTCTGCGCGCTCCGGAATAACCTCGGTAAATACGGGCGTCTTCGCTCCAAGGTCAACGCGCACAACCTTAAGCTTTGGCGCATCCTTGTTGGTGGTGAACCACAATATGTTGCCCATGCCTTCGATAAGGCCCCAGTCATGATCGAGTCCCTTGACCAAAGGCTGCGCCTTCCAAATGGGGTTTTTCCCAAGCGGGATCACGTGCAGCTCATATTTATCATCCGTGCCCGATGAGGTGGTAATTACCACCCATTTGCCGTCATAAGTCACCTGCGCGCTGTGCCCATATTCGGGCTTTTCGGGCGTGGCGTAAATCGCTTTGTCTTCCGACTGTGGGGTGCCAATTTTGTGAAAATAAACCGTCTGATTGTAATTCAACTGCTGAAACGCCGCGCCTTCTTGTGGTTCTGCGAAACGCGAATAGAGAAATCCTTCATTCCCAACCCAGCTGATATTCGTGAATTTGGCCCATTTGATTTCGTCGGCCAGAACTTTGCCAGTCGCGGTGTCCAGCACCTTGATTGTGCGCCAGTCGGAACCGCCGTCCTGAATGGCATAAGCGAGCAGCTTGCCATTTTTCGAGGGCACCCAGCTATCCAGCGCCGTCGCGCCATCCTTTGCCCAGCCATTCGGGTCCAGCAACACGCGGTCAGCACCCGTGAGGCCGTTACGCACATATAAAACCGACTGGTTTTGCAAACCGTCATTTTTGTTAAAGAAATAATAGCCACCCGCCTTTTCAGGCAGGCCAAAGCGTTCATAATCGAACAGCTTCTTCATCCGGTCGGCAAGAATTTTCTTGCCCGGTAAAGTTTCCAGATAAGCGTCGGTGACGGCATTTTGTGATTTTACCCAATTGGCGACTTCGGCATTGACGCGGACATCATCCTCAAGCCAGCGATAGGGGTCAGCCACCTTTACGCCGAACTGTTCATCGACGACATTGACGGTCTTGGTTTTCGGATAGATCAGGCTGGCAGTGGCGTCGGCGGTTGCCGCGTCCGTGGCCAGTGCCATCGACGAAATGGGCGTCATCATGACCGCAGCCCCAAGCAAAAATACATTTCGCATAATTTCATTTCCCCAACTCTCAGATACTATATTTCAGGATTATAACGTTGCACCATGAACGCCAACCATTTCGCGCGTCACCCGCCAATTTAGAGCGCCGTCAAAGGTCGCATCGCGAATGCTTAATCCAAAAAAAGGCGGCACCCTTTCGGATACCGCCTTTTTGAAACCCCCAAGTGCGACGCGCTTACTCGCTGTCGTCCAGCACTTCAACCGGACCGCTGTCTTGGCCCTTGGCATCGACATTGCGATCAACAAGCTCAATAACGCCCATGGGTGCCGCGTCCGAACCGCGGAAGCCAGCCTTGATTACGCGGCTGTAACCACCGCTACGGCCGGCATAGCGTGTTGCCAGCTCGTCAAACAATTTCACCAGCTGCGTGTCGTCCATCAAACGGCTCATCGCGAGGCGGCGGTTGGACAGGCCGCCCTTTTTCGCAAGCGTGATCAGCTTTTCGATATAGGGACGCAGTTCCTTCGCCTTTGGCAAAGTCGTCTTGATTTGTTCGTGCTTGATCAGCGACGCTGCCATGTTGCGAAGCATCGCGGTACGGTGCGACGTGGTACGTTGCAGCTTACGGTGGCCAACTTTATGGCGCATGTCTTTTTCCTTCGTTCGTAGGGGGGCCGTATCAGGTACCCCAATCCTGGCCCGCTTGAGGGGGAAGCCTTTGCCCTTTATTGCCTCGCCCCTTTAGGGGAGAGGCAGCGAGACTTGCGCGTTTACGCGCTAGTCGCAGCGGTGTGGGGCGTTGGAGCGTAGCAATACGCCGACAGGTCCCACCCCAACCCCTCCCCTAAAGGGAAGGGCTTGAGTCCGAATTAGCCCAAAAGCTCTTGTTCGAGCTTCTTGGCCATTTCTTCGATATTCTCTGGCGGCCATCCGGGAATGTCCATGCCAAGGCGGAGGCCCATCGATGACAATACTTCCTTAATCTCGTTCAGCGACTTGCGGCCGAAATTAGGTGTACGCAACATTTCGGCTTCGCTCTTTTGAACAAGGTCGCCAATGTAGATGATATTGTCGTTCTTGAGGCAGTTTGCGCTGCGCACGGACAGTTCCAACTCGTCGACCTTTTTGAGAAGGTAACGGTTAAGCTGGTTCGCATCGGATTCGTCGGAAGAAGCCGAAGGTGCGGCCATGCCAATCATCGGCGACGAGGCGGCCATCGAATCTTCGAAGTGGACAAACACTTGCAACTGATCCTGAAGGATGCGGGCGGCATAAGCCACGGCGTCTTCTGGCGTTACGGTGCCATCGGTTTCAATGGTCAGCGACAGCTTGTCATAGTCCAATTCTTGACCGATGCGGGCGTTGTCGACCTTATACGCAACCTGACGCACCGGTGAATATAGGCTATCAACCGGGATTAATCCGATGGGTGCATCTGCGGGACGGTTGGCGACTGCAGGGACATAGCCCTTGCCGCTATCGGCAGTGATTTCCATGTTCAACGTCGCACCATCATCCAAATGGCAGATGACGAGGTCAGGGTTCATCACTTGGATGTCGCCCGATACCGCAATATCGCCAGCGGTTACAGCGCCAGGGCCAGTGGCCGAAAGCTGAAGACGCTTTGGGCCTTCGCCTTCCATTTTCAACGCGACCTGTTTGATATTCAAAACAATGTCCGTGACATCTTCGCGCACGCCAGCAAGCGACGAGAATTCGTGCAAAACATTCTCGATCTTGATCGACGTGATCGCTGCGCCCTGCAACGATGACAGCAATACGCGACGCAGCGCGTTGCCGAGCGTCAGGCCAAAGCCACGCTCAAGCGGCTCGGCAACAAATACGGCCTTACGCTTCGCATCGCTACCTGACTTGAGTTCAAGTGCGTTGGGCTTTTTCAGTTCCTGCCAGTTCTTGATATTGACGGACATGGATTTCCCCTTGGGTTTTGCAAAACCGGCAGTTTGGTGCACCGTGCCGGGTCGCGGGTAAAAGAAGGAACGACTGAACAGCCGCCCCTGAAACGAATATTTAGACGCGCCGACGCTTGGAAGGACGAACGCCATTGTGCGGGATCGATGTCACGTCGCGAATCGAGGTGATGGTGAAACCCACCGCCTGCAAAGCGCGCAGCGCGGATTCACGACCCGAACCCGGTCCCTTCACTTCGACTTCCAACGTGCGAACGCCATGTTCAGCGGCTTTCTTGCCGGCATCTTCTGCGGCAACCTGCGCTGCGTAAGGGGTCGACTTGCGGCTGCCCTTGAAACCCATGGTTCCTGCCGAAGACCAGCTGATCGCGTTGCCTTGGGCATCGGTGATCGTGATCATCGTGTTGTTAAAGCTGGCATTGACGTGCGCGACGCCTGCCGAGATATTTTTGCGCTCCCGCTTTTTAATGCGCTGTGGTTCGCGTGCCATATTGAAATCCTAATCTTACAAAACCGTTGTGTGCCTCCGGCGGAGAAATAAAATTCAGTCCCCCGGACTGTTTTTATTTCTTCTTGCCCGCGATTGCCTTGGACTTGCCCTTGCGGGTGCGCGCATTGGTATGCGTGCGCTGACCACGGACGGGAAGGCCCTTACGATGGCGAAGGCCACGGTAGCAGGCGAGATCCATCAAACGCTTGATGTTCATCGACGTGTTGCGGCGAAGATCGCCTTCTACGGTGTAGCCCGCATCGATAGTTTCGCGGATTTGCAGAACTTCGGCATCCGAAAGATCCTGCACACGACGGCTATGATCAATTCCCAGTTTCGTCGCGATTTCAACGGCTTTAGTGCGGCCGATACCGTGAATATAGGTAAGCGCAATGATCACGCGCTTGTTGGTTGGAATGTTAACTCCGGCAATACGTGCCAATTTATGTACTCCTGCTCCACAGGTGCCCCCGAAAGGACAAACCCTATCTCAACGCTGATGATATTCCGAAACGCACAAAACCAGCCGACGCATGAATGCGCTGCTGGCTGGACCAGAGTTTCGGAATTAGCCGCGCCTTACGGTGAGTCGCG
>JAEMTM010000130.1 GCA_016462305.1 Sphingomonadaceae bacterium
CCCCCTACGCGCCGCGCAGGGCCGCCCGTGCCGAGTTACACATTAATCCGTGAACAACAGAACGGGCGTCTCGATCAGTTTTTTGAGCGCTTGCACATAATTGGCGGCATCCCAACCATCGACGACACGGTGGTCGCAACTGATGGACAGGTTCATCAACTTGCGCGCCTCAATATTGTCGCCCACAAACATGGGGCGCTCCACAATCTTGTTCGGGCCGATAATGGCCACTTCTGGACGATTGATAACGGGCGTGGTTGCAATCCCGCCGAGCGGACCGAGCGATGTGAGTGTCAGGGTTGAACCCGATAGCTCTTCGCTTTTTGCCGAGCCACTGCGCGCCGCGTCGGCCAAGCGCGCAATTTCGGTCGCCAATTGCCAGATATTCCGGTCCTGCGCATCACGGATGACAGGCACCATCAGGCCAGCATCGGTCTGCGTCGCCATACCCAAATGCACAGCGCCATGACGGGTGACGATCCCAGCTTCATCATCGAAACGTGCGTTGATCATCGGAAACTGCGGAATGGTCTTGCAAATCGCGACGATCAGCATCGGCAACATCGTCAGCTTTGGCTTTGACCCGCGATTGGCGTTCAAGTCTGCGCGCATCGCTTCGATGGCGGTAACGTCGAATTCCTCGACATAAGTGAAATGCGGGATGTGCCGTTTCGACGCTGCCATATTGTCGGCAATCCGGCGGCGCATGCCGATAACCTTGACGGCCTCATCCGCACGCCGCGCATGGAACTGCGCCGGGCGATAACCCAACTGCGCCCCATAAGTTAAAAACGCATCGAGGTCGGCGTGGCGAACATGCCCGCCTGCTGCCTTAACGTCCGCCAAATCGACCCCAAGGTCTTTGGCGCGCTGACGCACGGCGGGCGATGCCGTGACTTTGTCGGCGGTGGGCGTGGTATGCTGCAATGCTGTTGAGGCAACGGGTGGCGGGGCAACGGGTGGAGGGGTGACTTCTGCCATGACGACAGGCTCTGGCATATCCGGATTTTCATCCTCGACCACAGCCAAAATCGGCTCTTTTACTGGCTTTTCTGCCTCATTGCCGACATCGCCAGCGACCTCAATTTCCACAAGCATCGCGCCAATGGCGATCACATCGCCCGCTTCGCCCGCAACCTTTGTGACAACACCCGAAACCGGGCTTTCCATTTCAACCGTCGCCTTGTCGGTCATCATGTCGGCAAGCGGCTGATCTTCTGAGATAATATCGCCAACCTTCACGTGCCAAGCGACGATTTCGGCCTCTGCAATGCCTTCACCAATGTCAGGCAGATTGAATGTAAATTTGGGCATCGCGTCAGTCCTTCATGATCTTGTCAAAGGCGCGGGCAAGCCGCACGGGTCCGGGGAAATAGGCCCATTCCAGGCTATGTGGGTAAGGCGTGTCAAAGCCCGTCACGCGCGCGACAGGCGCTTCCAGATGATAAAAACACCGTTCCTGCACCTGCGCCGCCAATTCCGCGCCAAAGCCGCTTGTTCGCGTCGCTTCATGCACGACCATGCATCGGCCTGTTTTCTGAACCGACGCCTCGATGGTTTCAATGTCGAGCGGCAACAATGTCCGCAGGTCAATGATTTCGGCGTCAATGCCAATTTCGGCGACGACAGCCTTTACGACATGCACCATCGTGCCATAGGTTAAAACGGTCACCGCCGCGCCTTCGCGCACCACCGCAGCCTTGCCCAGATCGATACGATAATAGCCTTGCGGAACGGCACTTCCGTCATGTTTTGACCATGGCTCAACGGGGCGGTCATAATAACCTGTAAACGGGCCATTATAGATGCGTTTAGGTTCGAAAAAGACAACCGGATCATTGTCTTCAATCGCGGCAATCAAAAGGCCCTTGGCATCATAAGGTGTGGCCGGAATGACGGTCTTGATCCCACACACATGGGTAAATAGGCTCTCCGGACTTTGGCTATGCGTCTGCCCACCGAAGATGCCGCCACCAAAGGGCGAACGCACCGTCATGGGGCAAATAAAGTCATTGGCCGAACGGTAGCGCAAGCGCGCCGCCTCGCTCACCAATTGGTCAAGGCCGGGATAGATATAATCGGCAAACTGAATTTCGGGCACGGGGCGCAAGCCATAAGCCGCCATGCCCACGCCAACGCCAATGATGCCGCATTCGCTAATCGGGGTATCGAACACGCGTGTCTTGCCATGCTTGGCTTGTAACCCCGCCGTCGCACGGAAGACTCCGCCGAAATAGCCGACATCTTCGCCCATGATGACGACTTCGGGATCTTTGGCGAGCATGACATCCAACGCGCTGTTAATCGCCTCGATCATATTCATCGTTTTTGTGGCAGGCTCTGACATCAACGCGCCTCCCAATCTGGACCAAATTTATCCTCTTGTTCCTCAAGCATTTGCGCGCATTGCTCTTTCAGATGCCACGGCATTTCTTCGAACACATCCTCGAACATCGTCTCGAACGGATGATGCAAGCCATGGCCGAGAATGCCATTTTGTTCAGCCTCTTTCTGAATGGCCTTCACATATTCCGACAATTCCACGATCAGCGCGTCATGCTGTGCATCGCTCCACGCGCCGATGGTGATGAGGTGGTCCTTCAACCGCGTGACTGGGTCGCCCAACGGCCACAAGGCATATTCCTCTGCCGCCCGATATGCGCCGGGGTCGTCTGAGGTGGAATGCCCTTCCCCGCGATAGGTGAAATATTCAATCAGCGTTGGCCCGCCATTATTGCGGGCGCGGTTGGCGGCCCATTGCATCGCCGCGTAAACCGCCAGCGCATCATTGCCATCCACGCGCAAGCCAGCGATGCCATAACCAATGGCGCGTGCGGCAAAGGTCGTCCGCTCGCTTCCAGCAAAACCGGAGAAGGACGAAATCGCCCATTGGTTATTCACAACCTGAAAAATAACCGGCGCGTTGTAGACGGCGGCAAAGGTCAGCGCGTTGTGAAAATCCCCCTCCGCCGTTGACCCGTCACCGCACCAAACCGCCGAAATCCGGGTGTCTCCGCGTGAAGCAGATGCCATCGCCCAACCAACGGCTTGCGGATATTGCGTGGTCAGATTACCCGATATGCTGAAAAATCCATATGCCTTGGCCGAGTACATGATCGGCAGTTGGCGGCCCTTCAGACGGTCGCCCCGGTTGGAATAAATCTGGTTCATCATGTCCACGAGCGGATAATCGCGTGTTATCAATATGCCCTGCTGACGATAGCTTGGGAAACACATGTCATCAAAATGCAGCGCCATTGTCGTTGCAACCGACGTCGCCTCCTCGCCAAAAGACTTCATGTAGAAGCTCGTTTTGCCCTGCCGCTGTGCCCGAAACATACGATCATCAAAAGCACGCAAAAGCAGCATTCTTCGCAACATGACCTGTAGAGTAGCGACATCAAGGCCGGGGTTCCAACTGCCCGTTGCCGCATGGTCATCGCCGAGCACACGGACAAGGCCATAAGCCAAAGGGTGAATGTCGGCGGGCAAAACATGTTCGTCGGGGCGCGGATGGGCATCGACCGGAGGGACAATGATGTCGCTAAAATCGGCGACATCGCCGGGACGGAATTTGGGTTCGGGGATGTGCAGATGCAACGGCGCGAGATTGTCTTTCGTAGATTGCACCATGTCCATCTCCGCTCTCAACCGCCTGAACGACTCAGGCAATTTATTATCTATGCTTGATATAATATTTCAAACAAGGTTTTAGGTCAACATGGCTGACCTAAATAGAGCTTAGACCGCAACAGGCGCGGAAATATGGGCTTGCGGATGATAATCGACGACCTCGAAATCTTCGATACGATAGTCGAAAATGCTTTTGGGGCTGCCCAGCAGCTTTAGCTTAGGGGCGCCAGACGGTGTCCGCGACAATTGCGCCTCCACCAAGGGTGCGTGATTCAGATATAAATGCACATCCCCACCCTGCCAGATTAATTCACCCGCTTGATACCCACACACCGCAGCGAGCATCCGCGTCAGCAATGCCGCCGAAAATGCGTTAAAGGCAAAGCCAAGTCCCAAATCGCACGAGCGCTGGAATAAGATGCAGCTTAAAACACCATCGGCGACATGAAACTGATATGTTTTGTGGCAGGGCGGCAGCGCCATTTGGTCCAGTTCGGCGACATTCCAACCTTCGATGATATGTCGGCGTGAACCCGGATTGCTTTTCAGGCTCTCAACAAGCAGGCTGACCTGATCAATGCCCTTTTCCGCCCGGCGGAATAGGCCATTTTCTGCGGCTTCGTAACGCGGCCAATTCACCCATTGCGCGCCATAAACGGGCCCAAGGTCGCCCCATTTTTCGGCGAAATCGGCATCATCGATTATGCGTTGTTCAAAATCATCTTGCGAAATGACTATGCCCGTTTCGCGACGGTAGCGGTCCAACGGCCAATCGGTCCATATCTTGACCTTTTGTTCCAGCAATGGCCGGATATTGGTGTTTCCCGTCAGGAACCACAGCATTTCGCGGGCAGCCGTCTTCCAATAAACCCGCTTTGTCGTCAGCAACGGAATGGCATCGTCGGCGAGCGAAAAACGCATGGTCGCGCCGAACAATGCCTTCGTCCCAACGCCCGTCCGATCGCGCTGAACTGTGCCAGTTTCCCAGATCCGGCGCATCAACGACAGATATTGTTCTTCATAATGTGGCATATTGTGCATCTGCTATCGCTAAGCGCCGCGTGACGTTTTTGCAACCTTGCCCATATCTTATTGTTGGACGCGCTGTGTCGGCAAAATGGCCGGGTGCATGTCGGCCACGCGACATCATCAAACTTAGGTCCTGACCCTCGGGTCAGAACCTATTAAAGAAGTGACGTTAATTCAGCCAGTCGAGCAACAATTGTTCACAATTCTTGCGTTGAGACAGCATAAAATTGCACTTATTCCTGCGCTTGTTTTCGTGGCTGTCGCATGACCAATTCCCGATAAACCACATCGGCTATGACATGCGGCACTTCAGGGATTTGTCGATGACGCAGCCAAAATTGTTAACATTGGCGGTCGCCGCTTCAGCCGCGGTGCTTGCATGTCCCAATGTGGCAATGGCGCAGACCTCGCAAGCCGCTGCATCCAACTTTTGCGCAGACAGTGCTGTTTCGCTTGCCTTTGCCCATAA
>JAEMTM010000131.1 GCA_016462305.1 Sphingomonadaceae bacterium
TCACCTTACGCGAAGCCTTGCGCGATGCCATGGCCGAGGAAATGCGCCGCGACGACCGCGTGTTTGTCATGGGTGAGGAAGTCGCCGAATATCAGGGTGCCTATAAGGTCACGCAAGGCCTGCTCGACGAATTCGGCGCACGCCGGGTCATTGATACGCCGATCACCGAATATGGCTTTGCTGGTGTTGGCACGGGGGCCGCAATGGGCGGTTTACGACCCATCATCGAATTCATGACCTTTAACTTTGCCATGCAGGCGATTGACCACATCATCAACTCAGCAGCCAAGACTAACTATATGTCGGGTGGCCAAATGCGTTGCCCCATCGTGTTCCGTGGGCCGAATGGGGCCGCCGCGCGCGTGGGTGCCCAGCACAGCCAGAATTACGCACCTTGGTATGCCAGCGTGCCCGGCCTCATTGTGATTGCGCCTTATGACGCCGCCGATGCCAAAGGCCTGTTGAAAGCGGCCATCCGTTGCGAGGACCCGGTCGTATTCCTGGAAAATGAATTGCTCTATGGCCGCAGCTTCGAAGTTCCTATGGGCGACGATCATGTCCTACCCATCGGCAAAGCGCGCGTCATGCGGGAAGGAACCGACGTAACCATCGTCAGCTACTCCATCGGCGTTGGCCTTTCGCTTGCGGCGGCGGATAGGCTGGCCGAAGACGGGATTAAAGCTGAGGTTATTGACCTGCGCACCATTCGTCCCCTCGATAAGGCGACGGTTTTGGCAAGTCTTGCAAAAACCAACCGCTTGGTCGTTGCCGAAGAGGGCTGGCCAACATGTTCGGTTGGCAGCGAAATTCTGGCAATATGCATGGAAGAGGGCTTCGACGATTTAGACGCTCCGGTTCTGCGAATCACGAACGAAGACGTGCCCATGCCCTATGCGGCCAATCTGGAGAAGGCGACGTTGGTGAACGCGGACAAGATTGTGGCTGGCGTTCGCAGAACGCTCGGGGTCTAATCGCACGGTGACCAGATTGTCTCGGCGCTGGTTATGGGAAGCCGATTATAGCTTAACTGCACAAGAAGTGCGCGCATGACGTCGGACCCTGTTTTGGCATTGGCTCCGCCCGCCCGGCTGGCCATTGCCTATGCGCCGTCAGGCGTTCGGGCTGCATTTGCGCTGCTTTTGCACATCGACAACCGCTTTGCCGAGATATTGCGCAATGCGCGCGAGCCGATGATCGCACAAATCAAGATGGCGTGGTGGCGCGAGGCTTTTGCCAGCGCAGCCGAGGCGCGACCGAAAGGCGAGCCATTGCTGCAAGCGCTAAACGAAGCGGGCGACCGCATTCCGTTAAGCGCACTGGAGGCGCTGGCGTCGGCGTGGGAGCATCTGCTGGGCAATGAGAGGTTCAGCCAAGAGGCCATTGAAGCCCATGCCGAATTGCGCGCCGAGGCGATTTTTGCAACCTATGCGGGTTGGATGGGCACTGTGCAGGATATGCGGCCCATTGGGCGGAGCTGGGCGCTTGAAGCCTTGCGCACTGCTTTTCCAGACCGCGTTGCAGACTTCAATGTGCCACCTGCGCCATTGCCAAAGGCACGGGCATTGCGTCCATTGTCTATTTTGACAATGTCCGTGCGGACAGTATCGGGGCCACGGTTGATTTTACATGCGCTAACAGGGATATAGGTATAGGTTCCGATTGCTAGGTTAATAAGGAGGCGGTTGCAGTGCAGCGAATGTTGATCGGCGGCGTTGCTGCCTTATTCATGGCGGGCGGCGGACTATTGGTCTGGCAAAGCATGGCCAATCAGCCGTCGCTTATCCCCGCACCGCCACCGCCCGCAGCCATATCCGACAAGCTGCCGGAAGCAGGGGGCGATGCGCCTGCCTTTGGTTCCGCGCCGCCCACCCCGCCAGAGGCGCCAAAAGCGAGCCGTGAGGAAATGCGTTTCAACCGATATGACCGCAACAAGGATGAGCTTGTCTCACGCCTTGAAATGATGGGCAGCCGGACCAAGGCGTTCAAGGCGCTGGATAGCGATGGCAATAATTTGCTGACGTTTGAGGAATGGGCGGCTGCGACTGGTCAGCGCTTTGCGAGCGCCGATGGTAACAAAGATCAGCTTTTGACGCGCAAGGAGTTCGCCCGGACACGGCCCAAGACAACCCCAAAGCCAGGGTGCCGTTGCTAGGCCGCGATGGCTTGGGCGGCGATCCAGTTGTTCAAATCTGTCCGCGCCCTGCCGGTCATTGCTGCTTTGCGCGATTTCTTATGCACTTTTTCATCAAGCGGGGCGAATAGGCCAAAATTGATGTTCATGGGTTGATAATCGTCGGCCAGCGCATCACCCGTGATATGGCCAAGCAATGCACCAAGCGCCGTGGTGGATGGTGGTGCCGTAACCGTGCGCCCGGTCAATTCCGCCGCCGTCATAATGCCGGCCATCAAACCAACCGCGCTGCTTTCCACATAGCCTTCGCAGCCCGTAATTTGCCCTGCAAAGCGGATATGCGGCGCGGATTTTAGGCGAAGCTGACGGTCTAACAATAGGGGCGCGCGAATGAACGTATTGCGGTGCAACCCGCCAAGCCGGGCAAATTCGGCCTTTTCCAGACCCGGGATCATGCGGAGCAATTCAACTTGCGCTTTATGTTTCATTTTCGTTTGAAACCCGACCATGTTCCACAATGTGCCTTGTTTATTGTCTTGTCGCAATTGCACCACGGCATGCGCCCAGCGGCCAGTTTTGGGGTTGTCGAGACCAACAGGCTTCATGGGGCCAAAGCGCAACGTGTCTAACCCGCGCGATGCCATGACCTCAATCGGCATACAGCCCTCGAAATAGGGCGTGTTGGTTTCCCATTCCTTGAACTCCGCTTTCTCCGAGTCCAGCAAGCCTTGGTGAAAGGCGCGATATTGCGCCTCGTCCATCGGGCAGTTGATGTAATCCTTGCCTTCGCCTTTGTCCCAGCGCGAGGCATACCACGCAATATCCATGTCGATGCTGTCATGGTAGACAATCGGCGCAATCGCATCGAAGAAAGCGAGGCGGTCTTCGCCCGTTTTCGCCATGATGCTCTCGGCGAGGTTTGTTGCGGTCAATGGGCCGGTGGCGATGATGACTGGCCGGTCGGATGGAATGACGTCCACGCGCTCACGGACGATTTCGATGTTCGTCTGGTTCTCCAGAAGCTGGGTAACGGTTTGCGAGAAAACATCGCGGTCAACGGCAAGCGCGGACCCTGCTGGCACCTTGGCCACTTCGGCGGCTTGCATGATAAGCGAGCCCAGATCGCGCATTTCCTGATGCAATAAGCCAACGGCATTGTTTTCGGCATCGTCCGACCGGAAACTGTTGGAGCACACCAATTCTGCCAAGCCATCGGTTTGATGTGCTGGCGTCATATCCCCCGATCCGCGCATTTCCGACAGCCGCACGCCTATTCCGCGCCGCGCCAATTGCCACGCTGCTTCGCAGCCTGCAAGGCCGCCGCCGATAATCTGGACATCAAAATTTTTGGTCATGTGCGTTCGGCTATCAAAAATCCTTGGCGCTGCACAGGCAAAAGCGCCAAGATGGGATATGGGATTTACACTTAACTCTTCGGGCGACGGGACGATCTTGCGACCATCGCTGGTTCCGCCGCCTTCTGACGCGCACAAATATAGCCGTGGGCACGCTATGGTGTGGAGCGGGCCAGTCTTGCACACAGGCGCGTCTAGGCTGTCTGCACAGGCGGCATTGGCGGTTGGGGCTGGCTTGGTCACTCTTGTCGGTGAAAGGGCAAGGCTGGCTGAACAGGCCGCAAATGTCACCGCGATCATGTTGCGCGAAACGGATATGTCCTTGGCCTGTGTCGATGATCGCGTTACCGCCTTTGCCATTGGTCCGGGGGCAGGGGCAGGGGTTCGGCAGGCTGTCCTCAATATCCTAAGCCGCAATGTCCCGACCATAATCGATGCGGACGCATTGACCGCCTTTGAAGGCGACCCCGCGACCTTGTTTGGCGCAACGGGGCCGACGGACGTGATGACGCCGCATATCGGCGAGTTCCGACGCCTTTTCGCGGACATAGCGACCGATAATCCTGCGGACGCCGCGCGCCGCGCAGCGGACCGGGCGCAATGCGTTGTGCTGCTGAAAGGTTCCGAAACTTGGGTTGCTTCGCCCGATGGCCGCACGTTGGTGAACCGCCACGCGTCACCTTGGCTGGCGACTGCCGGATCGGGTGATGTGCTCACCGGATTGATTTGCGGGTTGGTGGCGCAAGGGGTGACGGCGTTTGATGCGGCCAGCATGGCGGCTTGGCTGCATGGCGATATTGGCGTTCAGGGCGGACCGGGGCTGACGGCGGACAATATGATTGGGCATATTCCACTTGTCTTGCGCGGGTGTTTGCACGATGCATCGGCACATGGCTCAGGATCTCGCACATAAACGCCCCTATTTGTTCGGCAGCTTGATTGCCGGCATCAGCTTTCCTGCGACGTGGCTGTTTCTGCCGATTGACGGGGGATTATACGCCATGCTCTGGAAAATGGCGGCGGTCGGGTTGCTGGTGCCATTTGCGTTGCGCCGCCATCATCAGGGCGAATTTATCCTGCTGGCGATCATGCTGGCATTTTATGCGCTGGGGGATGGGTTGATTGAACTCAGCATGGTCGCGGGGGCCTTGGCCTTTGCCGTTGGACATGCGGTGGCGATGCTCATCTATTTTCGTCACCGGCGGGTTAAACCAGCATTTAGCCAAAAGTTGCTGGCCGCCACCATATTCTTGGCCACGCCAGTCATTGCCTATTTCCTGCCGCCGACCCAAGACGAAGGCATTCAGGTGGCGGCCTATAGCGTCATCCTCGCTGCCATGGCGGCCATGGCATGGAGCAGCAATTTCCCGCGTTACCGCGTTGGTTTGGGTGCGATATTGTTTGTGGTTTCCGACTTGCTGATCTTTGCGGAGCTTGGGCCGTTGGCGGGATCGACAATGACGGGCATCGCCATCTGGTATCTCTATTATTTTGGTGTGCTGATGAT
>JAEMTM010000023.1:0-4110 GCA_016462305.1 Sphingomonadaceae bacterium
GGCAGATATTCAGGATCCTGATCGGTGCCATAGCGCGTGCGCGCATGGTGGAGATTGTGAATGCCTTCATACATGTAGGACGGCACGAGCAAGGGCACACCAATTACCGCGTTAAAGCCAAAGCGGAAACCGGGTAGGGCGGAATGTTTTACATGGCTGACTTCATGGATGAAGCCGCCGGCGCGATAGAGCGCAAGCACCGACACAAGAGCCGCCACGCATTGCAGCCAAAGATTGCCGGACAGGATCGCCACCGCAAGGCCAGCATAGCCCAAAAAGGCCGACACCAGAAAGTCAGACCAGAAAATGCGTGGGTTGGGCGTGCCCAAGTCGCGCGTCAATTCCGCCACAGCGCGCAGCATCGCCTTATCATCGGGCACGCGCTTGAGCGCAGCCGCGCGCATCGCAACATCACTATCCGGCAGGGCATCCGTTGCAGGGGTATGCGCGGTCAGAGTGCTGTTACGCATGGGCGAATCAATGGGGCCAGCTATTGTCATGCCACCCTCAATAAGCGCCAGTCATGGCAAGAAAATGGCAGAATGCACGAATTATGGCGCTGTTGTCTCCCTTGCGCGTATTCCGAAAGGCACAACGTCTACGGGCTTGTCAGGCGCTCGGAGTCCGCTAAACACGCCCTATGTTAGGTGTTTGCTATTATCCCGAACATTGGCCGGAAGAATTTTGGGCGCGTGACGCCCGAAGGATGCGTGCGCTTGGGCTGACCTATGTGCGTATCGGCGAATTTGCCTGGGGGCGGATCGAAAAAAGTGAAGGCGTTTTTGATTGGGCGTGGATGGACCGTGCGATCGAAACCCTCGGCGCTGTGGGCCTCAAGGTCGTGTTGGGGACACCTACCGCAACACCGCCCAAATGGCTGTGCGCAAAATATCCTGATATTCTGCCGGTTGATATTCACACCGGCCAGGTCCGCGGGTTCGGTTCGCGGCGACATTATGATTTTTCGAGCGAAACCTATTTGATGCAGGCGGAACGCATTACTGATGCAATGGCGCGGCGATATGGCGGCCACCCCCATGTCGCGGGTTGGCAGACGGACAATGAATTGTGCTGCCACGACACGACAATGAGCGCGTCGCCAGCGGCGTTGGAAAAATTCAGGGCATATTGCGCGCAGCGTTATGGCGATATTGACACGTTAAATGCGGCATGGGGCAATGTGTTCTGGTCGATGGAATATGATGGCTTCGACCAGATCGAACTTCCCTTTTTCGCGGTGTGTGAGACGAACCCGGCGCACCGTTTGGCCTATCGCCGTTTTGCATCGGAACAAGTCGTGCGTTTTCATGACGTCATGATAGCGGCCATTCGCCGTCATGCCGGGCCTGACCAATGGGTGACGCACAACATCATTCCGCCGGCTACAACTGGCGTTGATAATGCGGCCTTAACGCAGGCGCTCGATTTCGTGAGCTATGACAATTATCCGCTCGGCTTTTCGGATCAATTGATGGCGAAGGCGTCGGCGGAGGAATGGAAGCCGTTTATGCGCACGGGACATCCTGACCTGGCCGCGCTGAATTTCGATTCGGTGCGCGGCCTGTCCAAGGGTGCGTGGTGGGTGATGGAGCAGCAGCCGGGGCCGGTAAACTGGGCACCGCATAATCCGCGCCCTGCACCCGGTATGGTGCGCCATTGGACGCTGCAGGCTTTTGCCCATGGCGCAGGCTGCGTGGCCTATTTCCGTTGGCGGCAAGTGCCATTTGCGCAGGAACAAATGCATGCCGGGCTATTGCGGCCCGACGACATGCCCGCGACGGCATGGGCGGAGGTCGAGCAGGTGGCGGCAGAGATGCAGTTGCTCGGCGACCTGTCAGCGGTGGCGCCCAAGGCCCCTGTGGCGATCATCATCGATCCGGTGTCGGGCTGGGTCGATGATATAGAGCGTCAAGGCGCGGGCTATCGATATGATGCCGTGGTGTTCCAATATTATTGCGCGCTGCGCGGCGCTGGCGTTGATGTGGACTTTGTGTCGGCAGGCGAAGCGCGGCTGGATGGTTACAAATTGATTGTCGTGCCAACGCTGGCGGTGCTCGATGATGCTGCGTTCGATGCGTTGAAAGCGAGCGAGGGCCTGTTACTATTTGGTCCACGCTGCGGCGCAAAGACGGAGGAGTTTTCTATTGTTGAGGGCCTGCCGCCGGGACGATTGCGCGAATTTGTGCCGATCAAGGTGACGTCGGTAGAAACGCTGCGTCCGGATTGTAACGGGACCATCGCTTACAAGAATGCGGTGCATGAAAGCGGACGTTGGCGCGAAACGATTGCGGTCGGCGCAGCAGACATCATCGCCACTTATGAAGATGGCGCACCCGCCGCAGTCCGGTCAGGACGGAGCGTATATCTCGCGACGTTGACCGACGACGCCTGTGTCAAAAACATGCTGCTTGATCTGTGTGCGGAGGCTGGGGTTGCGATAACGCTGCTGCCGCCGACATTGCGCTTGCGCCGCCGGGGTGATCTGACCTTCGCGTTCAATCTCGCCGAAACCCACGCAAATGCTCCCGCGCCAGACGGCGCAATATTCATCATCGGCAGTGCGGAAATCGAACCCTTTGGCGTTGCCGTCTGGCGTTAGCGTTCTTTGGTTGCGCTAAATTTCAGGTCCGGATGCTTTTCCTGCTGATACCCCACATCCCATGATGAACGCGCCATAAACACAGGGTGGCCATCGCGATCCTTGGCCATATTGCCGCCGTTGAACGACACAAATTGCGCCAATGCGCTTTCCGAACCGATCAGCCAGCGCGCAGTGTCATAGGGTGCAGCTTCCAAGAAAGCATCGACCTTATACTCCGCCTCAAGCCGGGAGATCAGCACGTCCAATTGCAATTGCCCGACAACGCCAATGACCCAATTGGAACCGATTTCGGGGTAGAATACCTGAATCACGCCCTCTTCGCTCAAGTCGTCGAGCGCCTTGCGCAATTGCTTGGTCTTGGTGGGGTCGCGCAACACGACACGGCGCAAGATTTCCGGTGCAAAATTCGGCAGGCCCGTAAAGCGCACCGCATTGCGTTCCGACAAGGTATCGCCAACACGCAGCGTGCCATGGTTGGGAATACCGATGATGTCGCCGGGTTCGGCGCTGTCGGCAATTTCGCGGTCTTGGGCAAAAAACAGGATTGGCGAATGAATCGCAACGGGTTTGCCAAGCCCGGATGGCGTCAGCTTCATGCCACGCTTGAACGTGCCTGAACATAGCCGCATGAATGCGATACGGTCGCGGTGTTGCGGGTCCATATTGGCCTGCACCTTAAAAATAAAGCCGGTGACTTCCTTTTCCGACGGATCGATATTGCCCTTTGAACTTGGCTGTGGCCGGGGTGGGGGGGCGAAGGCCGCAATGGCGTTGATCAGCTCGATCACGCCAAATTCTTTCAACGCAGACCCGAAATAGACTGGCGTCAGGTCGCCGTTCTGGAACGCGGTCAGGTCAAAGTCCGCATATCCCGCTTGCGCAAGTTCCGCTTCCTCGCGCAGCCGGTTTACGCCCGCTGGCGTCAGCACCTGTTCCAGCGTGGCCGCGTCAAGCCCGCTATGGTCGCTTGTCTTGCCTTCAAATGCCTTACTGTCGCCCGACGGTTGGCTGAGGCGGCCGCTATTGAAATCATATAGGCCTTCAAACTCGCCGCCCATGCCAACGGGCCAATTCATTGGGCAGACATCCAGCGCGAGTGCGTCGGCGACCTCATCAATCGTTTCAAACGCGGCGCGGCCTTCGCGGTCTACCTTGTTGACGAAGGTGATGATCGGCACGCTGCGCAGGCGGCAGACTTCAAACAGCTTGCGGGTTTGCGGCTCAATACCTTTGGCCGCATCAATGACCATGATGGCCGAATCGACCGCCGTCAGCGTCCGGTAGGTATCTTCGGAAAAATCCTCATGCCCCGGCGTATCGAGCAGGTTGAAAACAATGCCATCTTTCTGGAACGTCATCACCGATGATGTCACCGAAATGCCGCGTTGTTGTTCGATCTTCATCCAGTCCGAACGCGCCCGCCGGGCTTGCCCGCGTGCCTTGACTTCACCAGCCAAGTGAATCGCGCCACCTTGCAGCAGCAATTTCTCCGTCAGCGTGGTCTTACC
>JAEMTM010000023.1:4210-8020 GCA_016462305.1 Sphingomonadaceae bacterium
ATCCGCGCAGCACCGCGCCCAATTTTGTCGCTGCGGCAATGACCTTGTCTGAAATGGCTTTCAGTTCATCATCGCTATAGCTTTTGTCGGTGGGCTGAAGCGTCACTTCAACCGCAAGGCTTAACTGCCCTTCAGGAACGCCTTGTCCGGCGAAGCGGTCGAACAGGCGGACCGCCACGATAGCATCCTTGTCACATCCCTTTATGGCGCGAACCAGATCATGCGCAGGCATGTCTGCTGCGACCAGAAACGCAAAATCGCGTGTTACTGCTTGCAACGCTGGCGGTGTGAACGCGGGCCGCATGAAGCCGCTCGCTTTCTTCAACGCTATGGCATCCAAAAAGATTTCCGCCGCCACGACATTGCCATCAAGGTCGAACGCCTTTGCAGTTGCCGGATGCAACGTGCCAAAGGCCGCCAATATGTTCTTTGGCCCCATGCGCAAGGTGGCCGACTGCCCCGGATGATAATGCGCGCCCGCATCGTCCATTACCAGCAAGCCGTCGGTGGCGACGCCTGCGGCCTTGAGCAAGGCAATCGCTTCTGCCTTTGCGTCAAAGGCGTCAAAGCGTGCGGCCTTACCCGCTGCCCAGTTTCGTGCCGAACGTTCACCCGCCAGCACGATTCCTGCGGTTGCGCGCTCGTCGCTCGTGCCGTCAGTGTTGACGAAGTAGCGCCGCCCAATTTCGAATAGCCGAACCGATGATGCGCCGCGATCCATGTTGCGCTGCGCGGCGGAAAGCAGCCCAGGCAATAAAGAAGGCCGCATGACCTTCATGTCCTCGGAAATCGGGTTGGCAAGGCTCCAATTGCCACCACCAAAGGCGTCGGCAGCCTTTTGCGGCAGAAAGGACCAGTTGATGGCTTCATTGAGGCCCCGAGCTGCCGCCGCGCGCCGGACTTTGCGTTCCAAGGATTGTGCGGGCGTTGCAGTGGGCTTGGCCACGCCATCGGCGCGGGGCAATGGCACCGACGCGACATTGTCGAGGCCAACCATGCGTACAACTTCTTCCACAATATCGGCGGGTCCATCGACGTCGCGACGCCATGACGGCACACTTATGCTCCAGTCGGATGTGACGGAAAAGCCAAGTCGCTCCAGAATGTTGCGCTGTTCCTCTGGCGCAACATCAACCCCGCCGAGGCGGCGGCAATAATCGGTATCATAAGAAAATATGCGCGGCGCAACGGGCGCTTGGCCAGCGCGGGTGATGGCGCTTGCCGTCCCGCCGGTCAGGTCAAGAACAAGCCTGACCGCAATGGCCAGCCCGTCGTCGAGAAAGGCGGGATCAACGCCGCGTTCAAAACGCTGGCGTGCATCACTGGTCAGGCCAAGCTTCTGTCCCGTGCGGGCAATATGTTCAGGATCGAAAAACGCGCATTCGATGAGGACATTCACTGTGCCTTCCGAAACACCGCTATGTTCGCCGCCCATGATGCCGCCAATGTCATGCACCATCGCGTCGTCGGCGATAACCGTCATGCTGGCATCCAAGCTGTAGCTTTTGCCGTTGAGCGCAACCATCTGTTCGCCGTCCACTGCTTTGCGCGCTACCAGCGCACCATTTAGCTTATCTTGGTCATAGACGTGTAGGGGTCGGCCAAGGTCAATCGACAGGAAATTGGTGATGTCGACCAAGGCAGAAATCGGCTTTTGGCCAATCGCTTTCAACTTGGCGCGCATCCATTCAGGCGAATCCATATTGTGCACGCCGGAAACCGATTGCGCATAAAATGCCGGACATCCGGCTGCGTCATCGGTGCGGACGTTGGGCGCTGGGTCGTTGCCCTCCAAAGGCGCGGACAGGTCAATTTTATACACCTCGCCCAGCGGCTTTAGCGTGCCCAGCCCTGCTGCGGCCAGATCACGGGCAATGCCACGCACGCCCATGCAATCCTGACGGTTTGGCGTAATGCTGACATCGATGACTGGGTCGTCAAGGCCCGCCCAATCAGCATAGAACTGCCCAACCGGCGCATCGTCTGGAAGCTCGATAATGCCATCATGGTCGTCGCCAAGTTGAAGCTCAGCAATGGAACACATCATGCCGTTCGATTCGACACCGCGTATCGTCGCAACCTTCAGCAGCATGCCATTGGCAGGTACGACTGCGCCAGCCGGACCAAAGACGCCAAGCATGCCAACACGCGCATTAGGTGCGCCGCAGACGACCTGAAGCGGTTCCCCGCCTGCGTCAACCGACAGGACTTGCAACTTGTCAGCCTGCGGGTGCGGGGCGGCGCTGATGACCCTTGCAATGCGGAAGGCGGACAAGGCGTCAGCCGGGTTTTCAATGCCTTCGACTTCCAAACCAATGCGGTTCAGGCAATCGGCGACGGCCTGCACATCTGCGTCGGTGTCGAGATGCTCTTTAAGCCACGAAAGGGAGAATTTCATTGAAAGCATCCCTTTCGTGCCCCGGACAGCGATCCGGGGCCCAGAATCAAAAGCGTTGAAAATTTCATGCGCCTACGCCTCCGCTTAGCGTCGGGACATCGAGCGCATTGAACCCATAATGTTGCAACCAGCGATTATCGCCATCGAAAAACGCACGCAGATCATCCATGCCATATTTCAGCATCGCCAGACGGTCAACGCCGGTGCCAAAGGCAAAGCCCTGCCACACATCGGGATCAAGCCCGCAGGCCGCAATAACCTTACGGTGGACCATGCCCGAGCCAAGCACTTCCATCCAGCCTTCGGCCCCGCCGATAACGCGTTTGCCGTTAATGACCGAATAGCCGACATCAACCTCCACCGACGGTTCGGTGAACGGGAAATAGCTTGGGCGTAGACGCAGGACGACATCCTCGCGTTCAAAATAGGCCTTCAAAAATGTCTCCAGCGTCCATTTCAGATGGCCAAGGTGAATGCCTTTGTCGATGACAAGGCCTTCAATCTGGTGAAACATCGGCGTGTGCGTTGCATCGCTGTCGCTGCGGTAGACGCGGCCCGGCGCGATGATGCGGATGGGTGGTTCCTGTGACGTCATGGTGCGGATTTGCACGGGCGATGTGTGCGTGCGCAGCACCATTTTTTGGCCATCGCGGGCCATGTCGTCGGGAAAATAAAATGTGTCGTGCATGGCGCGGGCCGGATGTGTTTCGGGGATGTTGAGCGCGGTGAAATTGTGCCAGTCATCCTCAATTTCCGGCCCCTCGGCCACGGCAAAGCCCATATCGGCAAAAATCTCGGCCAGCTCGTCCATGACCTGGCTAACGGGGTGGATGGTGCCACGCGGGGCGTCTGGCGCAGGCAGCGTCATGTCAACGCGCTCGGTGGCGAGGCGGCGGTTTAGCTCTGCCGTTTCAAGGTCTGCCTTTTTTGCTGAGAGCGCGGTTGTGATGCTTTCACGCAAGCCGTTGATGATCGGCCCTTGGGTTTGCCGTTCCTCGGGCGACATTGAACCGAGCGTCTTTAACAGAGCAGTTAACTCGCCGTTTTTTCCCAGCACCGCAATGCGTGCGGATTCCAGCGCGTCCATGTCTTTCGACCTCTCGACCAATTGCATCAGTCGTTTGCCGATTGCCTCAATATCACTCATTTTCGTCATTCCCGCGAAGGCGGGAATCTAACTCCCGCACGTTCCTAAATTTCACAACTTCCGCGATGGCAGAGTTGGAAAGCCCAAATCAACCGCCAAATCGCGCCAATTCGGGTTTTCCATCTCGATCAGGTTGATTTTCCACTGCCTATTCCATTTCTTGATCTGCTTTTCCCGCAATATTGCCGTTTCCATTGTGGCATGCTGTTCATACCAAATAAGCATCTTTACATCATGGTCGGCGGTAAAGCCTTCAAATATGCCT
>JAEMTM010000023.1:8120-19430 GCA_016462305.1 Sphingomonadaceae bacterium
GGATGACGAGGGTAAAATTCACTGCCTGAACTGAATAAGCAAAAGGGCGCGAACGGCAAGTGCCGCCCACGCCCTTTTGCGCATCTATCGAAGTGAGAGGCTTAAGCTGCCTTAGACAGCGCCGCTTTCGACTGCGCAATGATGGTGCTAAACATCGCCGCCTCGTTCATTGCCAAGTCGGCAAGGACCTTGCGGTCAAGTTCAACATTCGCCAGCTTCAGGCCGTGCATGAATACGCCGTAGGTCATGCCTTCGGCGCGGACTGCGGCGTTGATACGCTGAATCCACAATGCGCGGAAGTTCCGCTTGTTTACCTTACGGTCGCGATACGCATATTGGCCGGCCTTTTCGACGGCCTGGCGTGCAACGCGGATCGTATTTTTGCGACGGCCATAATAGCCCTTCGCCTGCTCTAAAATTCTTTTATGTTTGGCTTTGGTGGTCACACCACGTTTGACGCGTGCCATAATCTATATCCTTTATCTTTTACGTGGTCGCGTGGCTTAACCGAAAAACCGGTTCCCACTTTTTCGCACCACGCTTCCTCTAAAAACATACGCGCAGTCTTACAGACCGTAGGGCGCCCATTTTTTGATTGTCTTGGCATCGGGATCAGAGATCACGCTGGTGCCGCGGTTTTGGCGGATATATTTGGCATTATGGCTGCTCAAACGGTGCCGCTTTCCAACGACGCCATGTTTGATCTTGCCTGTTGCGGTGATTTTGAAGCGTTTCTTCACACCGCTCTTGGTCTTGAGCTTGGGCATTTTGGTCTCCTTTGTTGAGTCCGTGTCAAGCCGACATGGCAGCCCTATTGGCCAGCCTGCTTATTCGGAAGGCGGGCGACTAGCGGGATTCGTATGCGAATGCAAGTCTATTGCCCGTTCGAAGGCTCCGGAAGCTGCAATGCTTGCAGCGGCTGACCCACCTGCTGCGCGCGTGCATGGATCGACGCGCTGCTGATCGCACGCGACATGGCGAGATAATGGCTAGGGGACATGCCCATGAATTGATGGAATTCGCGATTAAAATGGGCTTGGTCAAAATATTGCCCGTCCATCGCATCGGACCATTTCAGACCCGGATTCTGCATTGCATTGGCCAATGTTCGCAAAAAACGTTGGCGACGCAGCATGAATTTGGGGGGGAAACCGAATATCCGGCGCGCGAGCCGTTCAAGCCGTTGTTGGCCCACGCCAGATGCTTCTGCAAGGTCGCGCACATTGCTGATCTCGGGATTGGCTATGGCGTGGTGGATGTTGTCAATGTCCGCTTCCAACGGGTCGGGGTCGCCCAGGGATTGCAGCATGACGTGATCGAACAGCGCCGCAATTTGCTCCGGATCGGTGATCCCGTCTATTTCGCGCCTTAACTGCGCAAGCCGTGCGAATTCAGGGGCCGCATCCACCGCACTTGCTCTGTCGGCCCAGCGATCTGCCGGACAGCCAATGATCCGATACCAACCCAAAGGCAATAGTTCCAGCCCAACAAGCCGTATGTTGCGAAAGCGCACCAATGCGGCCCGGCCCGTTGGCCCAGCTATGCTGTCGGCGGGAATATCGAGCGGTTCCAAGCCGACGGTGTTGCCCATTGCCTGCCCGCGCAGGGCAAAGCGCACGCTTGCCCATTCGGGATAGAGGAAATCCTCCTGCTCCGAACCATTGCTGCCCGTATCAAGGAAATAATAAGTGGAAACATAGCGCCGAAGAGGCTTGGCTGGTAAAATGAATTGAACGCTAGCTGCATTGGCTAATGATGACATGCAAGCGCCTCAAGTACATCGTCAAGGCGCGCCGGATCGCCCACCGATATTACTTGCCCATCCGAAGCTCCGTGCAGCGGCTCCCCCGACCAATCGCTCATCATGCCCCCTGCGCCCGTTACCACCGGAATCAAGGCAGCAAAGTCATGCAGTTTCAAGCCTGCTTCCACAACGATGTCGATATGGCCGCTGGCGAGCAATGCGTAATTGTAACAATCACCGCCAAACAGCATTTTTTTATGCGCTGTTCGGGCGGCAAGCCCCATAAACTGGTCGCCGTCATGCTGACTAAAATATTGCGGTCCAGACGTTGCTAGGGTCGCTTCGGCAAGCGCCCTGCACGATCGGGTCTGCACCGCCGCGCCGTTCAGCGTTGTCGGATAGCCCGCCGCGCCAACCCAGCGTTCGCCGTTTATACATTGGTCAATGACGCCAAGCACCGGCCAATTATCCTCCAGCAACGCAATCAGCGTTCCGAATATCGGCCGCCCGGCCATGAAGCTGACTGTGCCGTCGATTGGATCGATAATCCAGCTTCGGCCAGAAGTACCGCTTTTTTCGCCAAATTCTTCGCCAATGATAGCGTCGCGGGGGCATTCAGCATCCAATATCCGGCGGATGGCGCTTTCGCCTGCGCGGTCAGCCTCAGTCACGGGTGAGGCATCTGACTTTGTTTCCTGCGCGAAGGTTGACCGGAAAAACGGGCGAATTGCTTGCCCGGCGGCATCCGCCAAGCGATTGGCAAGGAGGATATCGGCAGGTGTCATCAATCGAACAAGGAGCTAACCGAGCTTTCGTCCGTAATCCGCTTGATCGCCTCACCCAACAAGGGCGCAATCGGAAGCTGGCGGATTTTCGCGCTCGCATTGGCGGCATCCGACGCCCTAATCGAATCGGTGATGACCAACTTTCGTAACGACGATGCGTTGACGCGGTTGACGGCCTCACCAGACAATACGCCATGCGTGATATAGGCAACAACGTCGGACGCGCCAGCCGCTTTCAAGGCGTCGGCGGCATTGCACAATGTGCCAGCGCTGTCGGCAATGTCGTCGATCAGGATGCAGAAGCGGCCCTTTACGTCGCCGATGATGTTCATAACTTCGGACACACCTGCTTTTTCGCGTCGCTTGTCGACGATGGCAAGCGGCGCGTCGTCGAGGCGTTTGGCGAGCGCGCGGGCGCGGACAACGCCGCCCACATCAGGGGACACGACCGTGATATTCTTATCGCCGTGCCGCTCCAATATGTCCGCGCTCATGACGGGCGCGCCGTAGAGATTGTCCGTGGGAATATCAAAAAAGCCCTGAATCTGGCCAGCGTGCAAATCAACGGTCAACACCCGGTCTGCGCCAGCCTCGGTGATGAGATTGGCAACGAGCTTGGCAGAAATGGGCGTGCGCGGTCCGGGTTTCCGATCCTGACGCGCATAGCCGAAATAGGG
The DNA here is from genome assembly GCA_016462305.1 of Sphingomonadaceae bacterium. GTDB lineage: Bacteria > Pseudomonadota > Alphaproteobacteria > Sphingomonadales > Sphingomonadaceae > Sphingorhabdus_B. Next base: position 11,327 of record JAEMTM010000023.1, read on the forward strand.
TAAAACGGCGGTAATGCGCTTGGCCGACGCCCGGCGCAACGCGTCGATCATGATCAGCAGTTCCATCAAATTGTCATTTGCGGGGTGGCTGGTGGATTGAATCACAAACATATCTTCGCCACGGACATTTTCGTGAATTTCTACGAAAATTTCATTGTCGGCGAAACGCCGGACGCTGGCGTTGGTCAGCGGCAATTTCATATAATCGGCAATACCCTGCGCCAGCGGCAGGTTGCTGTTGCCTGTCATTAACTTCATATGCGTGTCCCCGGAATCTCTTATGACGCTCTAGCGATGCGCGGCTGGCCTGACAATCGGCTTGCTCCGCTAGTTTGTGGACAATAAGGGTGGCGACATGACAAACCAGCTTAATATTGCGATGGCGCAGCTTAATCAGCGCGTCGGCGACCTTGCAGCTAATGCCGCCGCAATGTTGGAGTGGCGCGTAAAGGCGGGGCCAGCCGACCTGATCGTGTTTCCTGAACAGCAACTGATTGGCTATCCGGCCGAAGATCTGGTGCTGAAGCCTGCATTTGCGGCACGTGCCGCCGAAATATTGGCCAAGCTCGCGGCTGCAACCGCTGACGGCGGACCAGCGATGCTCGTTGGCTCGATTTTTGTGGATGATGGCGCGTTGTATAACGGCATTGCCTTGCTGGACGGCGGGCGGATTGCTGATGTGCGCTACAAGCATGAACTGCCCAATTACGGGACTTTTGATGAAAAGCGGATTTTTGCGGCGGGTCCGTTGCCAGAGCCTGTCGAATTTCGCGGTGTGCGTCTGGGTGTGCCCATTTGCGAAGATGGCTGGTTGGCCCCCGTTAGCCTGCACTTAAAGCAACGCGGCGCGGAACTGCTGATTTCGACCAATGCCAGCCCTTATGAAATCGACAAGGATGACCGGCGGCTGGAGCAAGTGTTTGCGGCGCGGGTGCGCGAAACCGGATTGCCATTAATGTTCCTGAACCGCGTCGGCGGACAGGATGAGCTGGTCTTTGACGGCAGCTCCTTCGTGCTGAATGCCGATGGCGCAGTTGCGCACCGCCTGCCTGACTGGGAAGAACATCTACGCATGACGCATTGGCACCGCAGCGCGGGAGGCTGGGAATGTGCAGATGGCCCCAAGGCGCTTTGGGAGGAGCATCCCGCCGATATTTATAGCGCGATGGTCGTTGGCTTGCGCGATTATGTCGATACCAATCGCTTTCCGGGCGTGGTGTTGGGCATGTCGGGCGGCATCGACAGCGCATTATGTGCCGCTATCGCCGCAGACGCGCTTGGACCGGATCGCGTCTGGTGCGTCATGTTGCCCAGTCGCTACACCAGCCAATCGAGCCTAGATGACGCCGCCGAATGCGCCGCGATGATCGGGTGCAAGATCGACACTATCCCCATTTCGCCAGCGGTCGAGGCGTTCGACTATATGCTGTCGGACAGTTTCGCCAGCCGCGATGCCGACATTACAGAGGAAAATATTCAGTCGCGAATCCGTGGCCTCACGCTCATGGCCTTGTCCAACAAATTTGGCCACATGCTGCTCACGACAGGCAACAAGAGCGAGATGAGCGTTGGTTATGCGACGATCTATGGTGACATGGCGGGCGGATATAATCCGTTGAAGGACGCGTATAAAATGACCGTCTTTGCCATTTCAAAATGGCGGAACAGTCATAAGCCTCGCATCGGTCTTGGCCGTGATGGGCCAGTGATTCCGGAAAACATCATCACCAAGCCACCCAGCGCAGAATTGCGACCGGACCAGAAAGACAGCGATTCGCTTCCAGATTATCCCATTCTCGATAAGATGCTGCATGCATTGGTGGAGGAGGAGCGGTCCGTGGATGAGGTTGTCGCGCTTGGCTTTGACAGGGACGCGGTCACGCGGATCGAACATTTGCTCTATCTCGCCGAGTATAAACGGCGGCAGGCACCGCCGGGCGTAAAGCTAGGAACGCGCAATTTTGGCCGCGACCGGCGTTACCCGATCACCAACGCCTTCCGCAGCGGCGGATAATCTGCGCGTCCTGCAAGTGGACACTGGAAATCGCGCCGCGTGCGCCTTATTGGAGTGCCATGGCGTTTTTCAAAGATGTATCGTTCCGCAACGCAGGCAGCGACCTAATGGGGTTTCTGCGCACGTCCGGTCATCACAGCCCTTGGCTGTTTTTGGCGGCCTGCGTGCCGACGGCGATCATCATGTACACATTTTATCTCGATTCCATCGAGAAGGCTACGCCACCGCCGCGCGAAATCATTTATATTGAAAGCTGGCCCGCCACTCGCTCGCTTGAAGAAACTAAGGCAGCAATTGCCGAACGCCAAAAGTTGAAAGACGAAATGCGCGCCCGTGAAAAGGAAGCGTATAAGGCATTTGGACGGGCGGTCGGGATGGACGTCGACAAGATAGATCGCGAAGCACAAAGCGCGCAGGAGGCAAAGAAAGCCGATGCGGCTCCGGCTTCTGTAGGAGCGGGGCAATAGCGCTCGCCAGCGACCTTCGGTTCATGGCGGCGGCTTTGGCGCTCGCTGAACGCGGTGTTGGGCGAACTGGTCAAAATCCCTCCATTGGCTGTATCATCGTGAAAGACGACCGAGTCATAGGACGCGGATGGACGCAGCCCGGTGGCCGTCCACATGCAGAGGCCATGGCACTGGCGCAAGCCGGAGAAGCGGCGCGGGGCAGCACAATCTACGTCACGCTCGAACCCTGCGCACATATGTCACAACGCGGCCCGGCTTGTGCGCAATTATTGACCGAAGCAGAGCCCGAAAGGGTTGTTATTGCATTGCAAGACCCCGATCCACGCACTGCTGGCGCTGGCATGGAGGCGCTCAAAGCTGCGGGCATCGCGGTCACCACGGACGTCATGGCATCCCAAGCGCGGCAAAGCCTGGCTGGCTTTATGAGCCGGATAGATCGCGGCCGCCCTTTTGTAACCTTGAAGATCGCAAGCTCGTTAGACGGCCAAATCGCGATGGCGGATGGCAGCAGCCGGTGGATTACTGGCGACGTTGCGCGGGCGCATAGCCATGTCGAACGGGCACGCACCGACGCAATATTATTGGGGGCAGGGACCGTCCGTGCCGATGCTCCGCAATTGAACGTCCGGCTCGCCGGGCTGGGTGCATATCAACCCCGCAGGATCATGCTTGGCAGCGCCGACGCGCCGCAGGGTTGGGAGGTTATTCGAAACCCGCAGGATATTGCAAAATTGGGCTGCAACACGTTGCTGATTGAAGGCGGCGCTGCGACAGCGACCGCTTTCTTACGTGACGGCCTGGTCGATAGGCTCATGCTGTATCGTGCGCCGATATTGCTTGGCGCTGGCAAGGCATGTTTGAACGACATCGGGCTTACCCAACTTCAGGATGCCCATGGAATCTGGCAGCTTTCGGATGCCCGCAGTCTTGGCAAGGACCGTCTCGAAGTCTACGAAAAAACGAATTAGGAAAAGGGTGCAGCATATATGTTTACAGGTATCATCACGGATGTCGGCAGCATTCGGACATCCGAACAGCGTGGTGACCTGCGCCTCGTTATATCCTGCGCTTATGATATGGAAACGGTTGCCATTGGGGCCTCGATTGCCTGTTCGGGTGTATGCCTGACCGTCGTTGATAAAGGCGATGGATGGTTCGCGATTGACGCATCGGCAGAAACCGTTTCGTGCACAGCAGCCGGCATGTGGGCACAAGGTGCCCGACTGAACCTCGAACGTGCCTTAAAAGTCGGCGATGAACTGGGCGGGCATATTGTTACTGGCCATGTCGATGGTGTTGGACACATCGTCGCCAGCGAAACCATTGGTGACAGTTGGAAAGTCACGGTTGCGGCTCCGTCCTCCCTTGCGGCTTATATCGCGGCCAAAGGCTCAATCACCGTCGACGGCGTATCGCTCACCGTCAATGACATTGCAGATCAGGCCGATGGTTCTGCGCATTTCATGCTGAATATCATTCCGCACACGGCGCAGATGACGACATTAGGCACGCTTGATGTCGGGCGGCACGTCAATTTGGAGATTGACGTGCTGGCCCGCTATCTCAAACGGATGGAGGATATCCGCGCGCGTTAAAAGGGCAGCCAGCGCTGCTTTTTGGAAAAGCGCATATACCCTATATTCGCGCCCAGCCGAAGTCCTGCACCGACCCGGATCGGGATCAATACGACATCGCCGCGCCGCAGATAGCTGGCGTTAAAACCGCCAACCAGATAGGCAACGCCCTCTGCCGCTGGGAAGCGTTCGTAGATGTCTTCTGTGTCGTACAGGTTATAGACCAAAATGAAGGTGCTTCCTGCATTTGCCCCGGCGTCAGGACCAATGGAGGGGCCCGTCCAATAGACCGGCTTTTCGCCTTCCACGCGGTGGTTCAATGTGCCGGACCCGAAACGAAGGCCGACTAAAAAGGCGCCGCCGCCTTCACGTCCCACAATATATCCATTGGGGCGACCTTGTTTTTTGAGGATATCCTCAATCAGCAAAGCGAGTCCTTTTGCGCCTTTTCCAAACACGCCTTCAGCGGCGCTAATGAGGTCGTCCTTTTGATAGGTATTGCCTGTCGGCACGGCGACTTGCGCAGCTTCAACGCCGGGTTGGGTGCCCGAGCCATCCGCGGGCATTGCGTCGGTTGGCACACCATCTTGCATGACCGTTTTGTCTTGCGCTATTGGCGCAGCCTGTGTGCTGGTATCTGGGCCAGCGGGCGGCGTGCCAAGGTCTGCATCAATCGCGTCATTCGGATCAACATTACTAATCTGTGCATTTACCGGCGAAGCAATAAGCGCACCTGCCGCCAACAGCAGCATCAGGTAATGCATCGGTTTGTGTAATCCCATTTTCGCCAAAAACATGCGGCCCACCTCAAAAGTTATATTTCCCACTTTATGGACTAGCTGGATGAGCGCATGATGAACAGGCGACAATGCGGGTCCCATGCGCGTCAAACTGAACCTAGGTCCTGACCCTAAGCCCCTCGTTTCTTCTTATCCGTCGTCTGTGTCAATAACCATTGCAGCCAGATGCTTGGGCCGCTATAGGCCGCCGATGCCAAGCGCACAGGAGACGTGGGTGAGTGGCTGAAACCAACGGTTTGCTAAACCGTCGTACTGATAATTCGGTACCGAGGGTTCGAATCCCTCCGTCTCCGCCAATCTGTGGCCTTGCCAAAGGAAATGTGCGACCCCATGTCGAAAAAACGAAAAGGCCCCACGCGTTTTTCGGCCTTGCGCGAGAAATCAGCGTTTTTTTGGATAAAAACTGCGCTCATATTGGTTGTCACAGGCTATCTCGCCTGGCTTTCCTTCATTCATGCGGTGGCCAACATTACATGGGATCGCGACCCCGATGTGGCGTTACGATATGTGCCGGACCATCCCTTGGCATTATCGCGCAAAGCCGACGAAATGTTCGCAGAAAAGCAAGATCCTGCAACCTTGGCCAAGGTTGAAGCAATGGCGAAGCAATCGCTGCGCGGCGGTGCGCTAAATCCGGTTGCCATTCGTTTGCTGGGCTATGTCGCGGATGTGCGGGGCGACACCAAAAAAGCACGTGAGCTGATGTTGCTGTCACACAAAGTATCCCGTCGGGACTTTGGCACGCAATTATGGCTGATCGAGGATGCCGTGGCGCGGGGGGACAAGAAACAGGCGCTGTATCATTACGACATCGCGATGCGCACAACACCCAGCAGCTTCCCGATATTGTTCCCGACATTGACCGGCGCGCTCAGCGACCCTGAAGTGCGCGTTGCCTTGGCACCCATTGTTCGGCAAGCGCCCATCTGGCTGCCATCCTATCTTAGCGAAGCCATCAATACCGTCGAAAACCCCGCGAATTTGGCCGATGTTTTGCTAAAGGCCGGGGGACTGCCTGAAGACGAGGGCTATCAAAATTTGTCCAACGCTTTGCTCGGGCAGTTGGCGGCTAAGAATAAATTTCCGGCCTTTCGGCAATATTATCTCACCCTCAAGGGCAACAAGCCTGCGGCCTTCCGATCGGCGGCGCTCACCAAAGACACGGTGAATGTGCGTTACCCCGCCATGGGCTGGCAGGTTGTAGAAAATGTCGGCATTGGCGGATCATTTTCGCAACCGGACAATAAAGGACGCTTTTCGCTTTCCGCTTTTGCCGGGTCGGGGGAGCGCGGCGAAGTGATGCGCAAAATGCTTTTCCTCGAACCCGGCAATTACCGCTTTCAGGCGCGATACGCGGCGCTCGAAGGCGTTTCTGACGCAGAAATCCGTTGGGATATGCAGTGCATGTCCCCGGCGGGCAATGTCGGCAAATGGTTTGTCTCAACACCTGTACGCCAAGGTAATTTTACGCAAGTTCAGGATTTCAAGATTGATAAGGCCTGCCCGAGCCAATTGCTGATCATGCAGGCCGCAGGCGGCAGCAATCAACTGGGTGCAGAGTTCACCTTGCGGTCGGTGGATGTAACGAAAAGTGAGCTTGCCCGGAAAGCCGGACCAAGCACTTAAGGACACAGCACATCTCCTGATATGCAAAGCCCTCGGTTGGCTTGTTTCTAACAGATGTTCTTACGCCGACGCTGACCCCATGACAAAGGCATTCAACTTGTTGCCATCGGGGTCGCGGAAATAACCTGCGTAAAATCCTTCGCCGCGCGGTCCCGGAGGCCCTTCGCAGGTCCCGCCATTGGCGAGCGCAATGTCATAAAGCCGCTGCACCTGATCCTTGTCCTTTGCCTCCAGCGCCACCATTACGCCATTGCCGACGCTCGCCGCATTGCCATCGAAGGGTTTAGTGAGGCCTATACCAGCAGCACCGCCGGGTTTGCCCCAGGCGATAAAGCCATCAAATTCCATCATCCGCGGCGTATCCAGCTCCGCAGCAATGGCATCATAAAAAACCGCTGCGCGCGGCAAGTCGTTGGTTCCTAAAGTAACGTAGCCGATCATCGAATCGCTCCTCCAAATGGTGAAAGAACATTGCAAGAACATTGGCAAAATGTCAATCGGTCTTAGGCGCAATCTTATCCTGTGTCTTTGTATCGAAATCGCTTGCGTCATGCCGTTCATGCAACTGGCTGGCGGGGTCGCCCATGACGCGGTTGACCATACGCCCACGTTTGACGGCAGGCCGCTCGGCGATCTGATCGGTCCAGCGCATGACATTTTTATATTCATGCACCGAAAGGAAGGCCCCGGCGTCGTAAATCAATCCCTTGACCAGCGCGCCATACCAAGGCCAAATCGCCATATCTGCAATGGTGTAAGCGTCACCCGCCATATATTCCCGCTCTGCCAAATTGCGGTCAAGAACGTCCAATTGCCGTTTTACCTCCATGGCAAAACGGTCAATGGCATATTCGATCTTAAACGGCGCATAGGCATAAAAATGACCAAAACCGCCGCCTAAATAAGGGGCGCTGCCCATTTGCCACATCAGCCAGTTGATGGTCTCGGTCCGTGCGTGATGTTCGGTCGGCAGGAACGCACCGAATTTCTCCGCCAGATACAAAAGGATTGATCCTGATTCGAAAACCCGCGTTGGCGTGGGCGTTGAATGGTCGAACAAAGCCGGGATTTTGGAATTGGGGTTCGCCTCAACAAAGCCGCTGGAAAACTGGTTGCCATCGCTAATGTTGACCAGCCACGCATCATATTCCGCGCCTTGATGGCCAAGCGCGAACAACTCCTCAAGCATTACGGTGACCTTCACACCATTGGGCGTGGCCAGCGAATATAGCTGCATCGGGTGTTTGCCGACGGGGCGTTCTTTGTCATGGGTGGCGCCTGCAATTGGCCGGTTGATATTGGCGAACTGGCCGCCATTTTCGCTATTCCATTCCCAGACGTCGGCAGGGGTGTATTCGGAAAATGTCTGGGTCATGGGCGTTCCTCAAATATTCGGGTGTTGGTCCGGTGTAGGGCTGTGCTGGAACAATGACGGGATGTGAGAAGGCGCGCACAATTTTTCAAGTTGACGTGAACGTAAAGCGGGGCTTTAGTCGGATGATTACACCAAGGGAGAGCCAATATGTCCGCCACAGTCGAGATCACCAACGACATCGCCTTGATCCGCATGGATGATAATAAGGCCAATGCCATCAACTTCGACATGTTGGCGGCTTTGAACGC
>JAEMTM010000132.1 GCA_016462305.1 Sphingomonadaceae bacterium
ACGATCAGGTCCTTTTTGCGGTCGGTAATGGCAATCCGGCCAGCGTCATCAATATAGCCAATATCGCCCGTGTGCAGCCAGCCATCAATGAGAACGCGGTCGGATTCGGCCTTGTTGCGCCAATATCCCTTCATCACCAAAGGTCCGCGCACCAAAATTTCGCCATCCTCGGCAATTTTGACCTCCGTGTTTTTCAACGGCGGACCAACGGTGTCCATTTTGATACCTGCGCTTGGCCGGTTGCAGCTTATGACGGGACCGGACTCGGTCTGGCCATAGCCTTGCAGCAGGGTAATTCCCAAGGATTGGAAGAACACCCCAATGTCGGGGTTCAGCGGTGCGCCACCGGACACCATGGTCTTCATCCGGCCGCCAAAACGCGCCTGAATTTTTGGCTTGATCGTGCGCGATAGTATCAATCGCATCGGCGCATCGACGAAACGCTTGCGCCCTGAATAATCCCGCTCTCCGATGGTGAGTGCCTTGTCGAGCAGATAATTGGGCAGCTTGCCCTGCTTTTCGACGGCCTTGATCATCCGTTGGCGCAGGACTTCAAAAAGACGCGGGACCACCACCATGACCGTTGGCCGCGTCTCTTCGATGTTGGCGGCCAGCTTCTCCAGGCCTTCGGCATAATAAATTTGCGCGCCAACACCGATGGGCAGGAATTGCCCGCCACTATGTTCATAGGCATGCGACAAAGGCAGGAAGGACAAGAAAACTTCTTCTTCGTCCAAACCAAAGTCTTCGCGCAGGACTGCCGCTGCGCCGTCGGCATTGTGCAAAATTGCGCCATGATGCTGCATCACGCCGCGTGGTGCGCCGCCTGTTCCGCTGGTGTAAATGATACATGCCAAATCGTCGCGGGTAACGGCCGCCATCGCCGCTTCGCTGGCGCGCACGTCAGCATCGGTGCCTTTGACCATATCGGACCAGTGATGCATCGACAATTGCCCCTGCTGCATCGCTGGCTGAGGGTCCATAGTGATGATGAATTCCGCCTGCGACGACCGCAGCGCCGCCGGCGTCAATGTCTTGGCCAGCTTGGCCGTCGATACGATGACGGCGCGCGCGTCGCTATTGTCCAAGATATGCTGATGATCGCGTTCGGTGTTGGTGACATAGGTCGGCACGGTAACGCAACCTGCCGCCATGATACCCAAGTCGGCAATGCACCATTCGGGCCGGTTTTCCGACACCAGCATAACCCGGTCGCCCTTTTGAAGCCCCAGCAGACGCAGCGATTTTGCAAAGCCGGCAACTTGCCGGGCAACATCCGACCAGCTTATCGAATGCCAAGTGTCATCATGTTTGGCCCATAAAAATGGCGCATCTCCGCGGTGACGCGCACGTGCAAAAAACATGGTGACGAGGTTGGGAAAGCTGTCAAAATCGTCAAATTGCTCGGCAGCCACTATTCTCTCCTCAGGAACATTTTGCGGACCAATATAGGACTCTCAAAAATCACGCTAGCGCGTCAACGGGTTGGGCGCAACGTGCCGTTGGCGTTAACCGACATCCTCGGTCGGTGCTTCATCAACTGACCTCGGCACAGTTATTTTCACCTTGCCCTTGGCATCGATGGTAGACGAGGTGCCCTCGCTGCGTGGGTCAGAGGCACCCGTCCAGCTATTGCCGACAAGCTGCGCACCGTTAACCTTTGAACCCAGATCGACCCGGCGAACCTTTTGCCCAAAACTAATAAGCCCATCGGCCATCGCCGACAGCATAGTATTTTGCTCGACCTCAAGACCGCCATCGCCAAAATAGATATTCGGCAGTGCAATAGCCTGATCCAATGGCAAGCCAAAATCGATGACGCCAATCAATGTTTTCGTGACATGCATGATGATCCGTTTGCCACCCGCCGAACCCAGCGCCAGAACCGCACGGCCGCCACGATCAAAAACAATCGTGGGCGACATCGATGACAATGGCCGTTTACCCGGCCCAACGCGGTTGGCCACGGGCGCACCATTTTTTTCGGGCGCAAAGGTGAAGTCCGTCAGTTCATTGTTCAAAAAGAACCCACCTGCGACGAGCTGGCTTCCGAAGGGGCCTTCAATCGTTGACGTCATATTGGCGATATTGCCATTGGCGTCGACTGCCGTGAAATGCGTCGTGCCAGCAACTTCGCTGGAAATCGCGGTTGTGCGCGGCGTGGCGCCGGGTGGCTTGCCCGCCGGATAGTCGCTACGCGCCTTTTCCGGATCAATCAGCGCCGAGCGTTCCTGTATATATTCGGGGTTCAAAAGCCCGGCGACCGGCACATCGACAAAGGCATCATCGGCGAGATATTTTTCGCGGTCGGCATAGGCCAACTGCATCGCTTGGCCAATCAGATACCAGCTTTTGGGGCTATCCTTGCCCGTGGCAGTCAAATCAAATCGCTGCAACGTCCCCAAAATTTGAAGCACGGTGGTTGCGCCCGACGAAGGCGGCCCCATGCCGCACACGACATACACCCGATAGGGCGCGCACACGGCCTGCTGCTCCTTGGCACGATATTGCGCGAGATCGCTCATCGTCATGTCACCGGGGTTCAGCTTGCTCGTGGTGACAGCATGCACAATCTGGCTTGCAACCGTCCCTGTATAAAAAGCGTCAGGCCCTTTTTTTGCCAGCAGCTTCAACGTCGCCGCCAGCTTTGGATTTTTAAGCCTCGTGCCCGCCGTAACTGGCTTGCCATCGCGCCAATATATCGCCCGCGCTTCATCGAAATTGGACCAAAGCCGCTGAATGCCCTGCAACCGTGACTCCAGCGTTTTGTTGACGATGAAACCTTTGTCCGAAAGGCGGATCGCAGGCTTGAACACGGTCGCCCACGGCAGCTTGCCCCATTTGCGGTGCGTTTGCGCCATCAACTGTATATTGCCGGGCACGCCAACCGAATGGCCCCCCTGAAACGCCGCAAGAAAGCCAAGTGGTTTGCCATCTGGTCCAACAAAACGGTCGGCCTTCGCCGCCGCTGGCGCGGTTTCCCGTCCGTTTATCGTCGTCAGCACATTTTTTGCGCTGTCCTGATACAGCAAGAACCCGCCGCCGCCGATACCGCTCGATTGCGGTTCAACCACCGTCAGCGCAAGCATCATCGCCATCGCCGCATCCGCAGCAGAGCCACCCTGGCGCAGCATTTCCATCCCCGCTTCTGTGACACGGGGGTCAGCAGAAGACGTGACGCCGACATTTTCGGCGGTTGCCGCTTGGGTGAAAAGGATGGCGGATGCGGTAAACGCGAACAAGGATTTTTTCATGTCCGCAACTTAGCCGCCTTCCACGGATAAAGCCAAGCGCAGATTTATCCCTCGACGCCAATGGCCTCGGCTATGTTGGCAAACCCATCGGCCTGCAAAAGGCACGCAAGCTGCGTATTGATCCTGTGCGCAAGGCCCGGCCCTTGATACACCAAGGCGCTGTAAATCTGCACCAAAGACGCCCCTGCGCGGATGCGGGCATAAGCGTCTTGTGCCGACGCAATGCCGCCCACGCCAATCATCGGCATCTGCCCGCCGCTTGCCTTGCGGAAATCGACGATGCGTTGCTGCGCCATATCGCGCAAGGGTGCGCCCGATAGGCCGCCTGCCTCGCCTGCATGGCGTGATACCAGCGCAGGGCGCGATATCGTCGTATTGGACACAATCAACGCAGCGATGCCCCGCGATAGCGCTACGCCCACAATATCGTCAATATCGGCGGGTTGCAGGTCGGGCGCAACTTTCAAGAACACAGGCGTATCGCGCGTCCGCGCCGCCATCACCTGCGCCAACAGGTCATCCAGCGCAGCCTTGTCCTGCAAGGCGCGAAGCCCCGGCGTATTGGGCGAGCTGATATTGACCGTCAAATAATCGGCCAGCGCCTCCATATTGCGCACGCCAATGACATAATCCGCCACACGGTCGGCGCTGTCCTTATTGGCACCGATGTTGATACCAATCGGCCCCTTTCGCGCTTTATCTGAAATATGGCGCAGCCGCGATATTGCCGCCTGCTGCCCTTCATTGTTAAAGCCCATGCGGTTGATGACAGCTTCATCCTCCAATAAGCGAAACAGCCGCGGCTTTGGGTTGCCCTTTTGTGGTAACGGCGTCAGCGTCCCCACCTCAGTAAATCCAAAACCGAGTCGCAGGATTTCGACAGGCACCTCTGCATTTTTGTCATAGCCGGGTGCAAGGCCAACAGGGTTAGCAAAGCGCAAGCCCGCAAATGTCTGCGCAAGCATCGGACGATGCGAACCAAGCGCCGGAATCGGCAACATTTTTAGCGCAGCCAGCGACAGATTATGTGCGGTCTCGGCGTCAGCCTGAAACAAAAGGGGGCGTGCGAACTGGTACAACATATTTGGGTCTATTCACGAGTATCGCGCGCGGTGCAACGCTGCGTTCGCGGTCGGGCTACACCATTTCATGGCGCTTTGGCCGAAATTGTCAAAATAATCCGCGCAAAATGACGATTCTGTGCAATTAAAATTTTACATTTTGTTACATTTGGGGTGCGCGACCCGAGGACTTTGCTGTCGAAAGACGAAAGTTCTTTTCCTTTAAGACCCGCTTTTAGCGGGTCTTTTTTTTGGCGCGTGCCCGGCGCATGTTCAAACGAAGCTACGCATGTATACTATTGGGCTTTCTCCGTCAAAAGCGGTGCCGCAACATCCTCGGCTGCTGCGGCTGGCGGCTTTGCCTTGCGCCTGCGTAAATTGGCCCGCAACGCTTCGCGCAGCCGCTCTGCCTTGATCCGCTCTTTGTCCTGTGCATCTTTTGCCAATGCCATTCTCCTCACTGCGCGCTGTCGCTGTGCCACGCGATGCCAAATGGCAAGCCGCCACGCAAGCCGCTTGACATTAAGCCCCAGCCTTCGCATAGCGCCGCTCCTTGGATAAAGCTGCTGTAGCTCAGTGGTAGAGCGCGTCATTGGTAATGACGAGGTCGGGAGTTC
>JAEMTM010000133.1 GCA_016462305.1 Sphingomonadaceae bacterium
ACCGCAGCAAGGCAAAGGCGGGCGACCGGACATTGGATGCTGCTTGTATAACGCAGAGAGCGCAGAAGGTGTCGACCCGACCCGTCATAGCACAAAGCACTTTCGGGGATGATGCAGATGTCACCGGAATTCAAATAGCAATATCCCAAAACAAGTTCAGGATGACGGTAATTTCGTACGGCGACTCCAACTTCAGTTCCACACCGCCAACAAAGGTTCCGTTTCATAAGCACACTTGCTATTCTTGAGCAAAAATGTGCATGTGGCGGCGAGAGGGAAATGCATGACATCGCACGCCGAAAAAGGACTGGACCTAATCCACAAAGCTTGGAGCGAGGCAAATGGAGAATTAACCTTTGAAGTCGATAAGGCTTTTGCAGCGATTGTGGATGCTGTCTTTGACGCTACAGAAACTGGTTACAAGAAGGCCATTATAATTCAAGCAGCCGGTAAGGCGGCCGATCCATCGCTAGATGCCCAAGCTATGCAAAAAGGAGATGGAACCGAAAATTCGTGGGATGCCCGAGAGTTCGCTAAACAAGTTTTTGTGAAATGGAATCAAGACGCCAATGAACCTTTCAGCCACTCTGGTGATCCTTATGTAAGCAACCCTTACCGCGTGCCACGATTTGACGAAACGCAGCGACTTCAACGAAAACGACCAGTGGAGTTCGACAAAACATTACTAGTCTTGGAGCATCTAAATGCGACCGACGATGTTGAGAAGGCTTATTGTAATCTGGTCGAAATTTTACTCGGCCTAAAGCGATGGATCGCTGACAAGGACGTCAAATATCCTTTGCCGAAACGAGCAAGCCTAAAGCAAACTTTGAAAGCTGTGGACGAGTTCTTGGCAGCGAAATCGGGTGGCACGAGACTTCAAGCCGTCGTTGCCGCCATGTTCCAAACGCTTTCGTCCGCTGGATTGCAAATAGTCGACGTTGCATCTGGCCACGTAAACTCGGCAGACACATCAGCAAAAAAGGCGGGCGATGTGACTTTCTCTACGGATACAGCTAGCTTTGCTGCCGAAGTTAAGGACCGGCCACTTAACGAAGCAGAGGTGATGGCGTCTGTAAACAAAGCAAGAATCGCTGACGCATCGGATTTGATGTTCATAGTTCGAGCAAAAAATCTGTTCGATAGTGGGTTCGATGGGGATGCATTCGACGCAATCTGCGTGTCTCAATTCTCTTCAGGACTTAACATTTATCTGGAAAGATTTGAAAATTTTTCAAGAGTATGTCTATCACTGGTTGGCGAAGATGGACGTCGATCATTCTTGGAAGAAGTTGGAAATAGCCTTGCAGAGCAAAATGCCGAAATTTCTCATAAATGGGCTTGGTCTAACATTGTAAAAGCGCTATAGATTCATGATATGTTCCAAGAGGAATTTTGAATATGCCATCTGCGATTGATTTGTTTTCTGGCGCTGGCGGCCTTTCATTGGGTTTAAAAAAAGCAGGTTGGTCCGTTAAATCGGCAGTGGAGTTTGACGAGGCTGCTGCATCCACTCACGCGCTAAACTTTCCAGAAGTCGAACATCTAACCTGCGATGTGAGGCAAATTGATTTTACTAAATATTCTGGAATTGATTTAATCGCGGGTGGACCTCCGTGCCAGCCGTTCTCCGTTAGCGGCAAACGGCTTGGCGCATTTGACGTGCGGGATATGGTGCCGGAATTTGTGAGAGCTGTGCGTGAGTCTCGCCCTAGAGCTTTCATGATGGAAAATGTTGCTGGCCTAGCTGGAACAAAATTTAACGAATATCTGTCTAAGCAAGTATTTGCGCTACATTCGCTTGGTTACATCGTCTTTTCTAAAGTGCTTTGCGCTGCTGATTATGGCGTAGCGCAAAAGCGAAATAGGTTGTTTCTGATTGGCATCCGTTCTGATCAAAAAGGTAAAACTTTTGCATTTCCTGATCCTACGCACGGCCTAGAGCACCGCAACAAGCATGTTTCTGTTGCCGACGCCCTACTCGGTGTACCGGATGATGTACCTAACCGTGCGAAGGTCGTGTTCTGCAAAAACCCCGTTTTACGTAAATCCCCGTTTGCGGGGATGATGTTTAATGGAAAAGGACGCCCGTTAGATCATCATGGATTAGGCCATACGATCCCGGCAAGTGCGGGTGGGAATCGTACTCACATTTTGGATCCCATGGGAATAATAAAGCAATATCATTCCGAGTTAATGCTGGGGAAGCGGCCTAGAACGGGTGAATTAAAGGATGTTCGACGGCTAACCGTCAGAGAATCTGCAAGGATTCAGTCTTTTCCTGATGATTTTGAGTTTTTAGGCCGGCAAAGCTCTAGATATTCTCAAGTAGGTAATGCGGTGCCGCCTGTTCTCGCAGCAAGTGTTGCGAAAGCTGTGATAGGTTCCCTTAGCTAAAACCAAATCCTACTCCCCCTCGGAATTACGGTGGAAATTACAGCAACACGCGCAAAAACCCCCAAACGCCTCCGCGCCTCTGCGTGAACCAAAATGTTGTTGCCCCCAAAATCACCGAACATATTCTGTGGGCTTTCCAACAGCCATTCGATGGTTTTGGGCAGTTGGTTGACCTGACCCTAAACCCTTAGTGCCAAACTGCCACAGTCCGCGTAAAATTTCGCTTTTGTTGCAAAGCTGTGTTGATTCTGTGACAGGGCACCGTAAACCCCCAACCAATTATCCGGAGCGCGACTATGATTCCGCCTCCTAAGTCCGTCACCACAAGGAGAAGTTTATGCGTTCCATCCGCTCAATCATGGCATCCAGCGCCGCTATCGCGGTTGCCACTACCGGCCTTTTCATTGCCCCATCCGCTTTTGCGCAGGACGAAAGCGCGCAAAACAGCGCAGCTTTGGACGAAATCGTCGTCACCGCACAACGGCGCGAAGAAAATCTGCAGGATGTGCCCTTGTCCGTCACCGCCGTCAGCGGTGATCAGCTTGACGCGCTGACCGCAGGGGGCGTCGATATTCGCGGCATGTCGGGGCGCGTGCCAAGCCTGTTGGTCGAATCCTCCTTTGGCCGCACATTTCCGCGTTTCTATATTCGCGGCCTTGGCAACACCGACTTTGACTTTAACGCATCACAACCGGTCAGCTTGATTTATGATGATGTCGTTTTGGAAAACCCAATCCTCAAGGGCTTCCCGATTTTCGACATGGAGCGCGTCGAAGTCTTGCGTGGCCCACAAGGCACCTTGTTTGGCCGCAACACCACCGCCGGTATCGTCAAGTTCGACAGCGTCCGCCCGAGCGATGTCGCTGGTGGCTATGGCAAAATCTCTTATGGCCGTTTTAACGCCATCAACGTCGAAGGCGGCTTTGGCGGTCCCTTGGGCGAAAAGGTCAGCGTCCGGGTGTCGGGCATGTATCAACGGCAGGATGATTATATCGACAATGTCCTGCCCGCCAAGACCACGAAGGACGCGTTTGAAGGTTACAAGGAATATGCCGCACGCGTGCAGTTCCTGATTAAGCCAAGCGATGATTTCGACATATTGCTCACCGGCCAGTTCCGTTCGTTGGACGGCACCGCACGCGTGTTCCGCGCCAATGTGTTCACACGCGGGAAAGAAGGCCTGAACGCAAATTTCAACCGCTATCGCGTGTCGACTGACGGCAAGAACGAACAGCGCGTCGACACACAGAATATGACCGCGCGCATGACCTATGATGCTGGCCCTGTCTCCCTGATTTCGGTCACCAGCTATTGGAAGGGTGATGCAACCTCGGTCGGTGATGTCGATGGCGGTTTTGGCGCCAACTTCTTGCCGCGCAATCTCTATGGCCCCGGCGAAATTCCCTTCACCGCCGAAACCCGCGACAGCGTGCCCAATCTGACGCAGTTCACGCAGGAATTCCGCATCGCCAGCAACAATGACGGCCCGTTAAGCTATCAGGCTGGCGTCTTCTACTTTGACGAAGAGCTGAAGATCGTTTCGGAAAATTACGCTACGCTGGGTGACCCGAGCAACGCCGCCGATGGCGTCAACATCCTTGTCTCGCAGGTTCAAAACAGCAAGGCTTATGGCCTGTTCGGTTCGATGACCTATCAACTGACTGATCAGTTCAGCGTCACCGGCGGCTTGCGGTATAATGATGACAAGCGTGACTTTGTCGCCGTACGCAGCAGGGATAGCCAGTTCCCCGGCTTCCTGCGAAACCCGCTTGGCACGGTGCGCCGTGATGTCAGCGACAATAACCTGACCTGGGATATCAGCGGCACTTATGCGGCCACCGATGATGTGAACCTCTATGCCCGCGTTGCCCGTGGCTATCGCGCGCCGTCGATTCAGGGCCGCATCCTGTTCCCGCCCGCAACCGCAACGCCGTTGGAAAGCGGCGTGACCGTCGGCAAATCGGAAACGATCACATCCTATGAAAGCGGCATCAAATCGACCTTGCTCGACGGACGTGCGCGTTTCAACATCAACGGTTTTTATTATGAGTTGAAAGATGCGCAATTGACCGCAGTGGGCGGCGGCGTCAACGCCAACCGCCTGATCAATGCTGACATGGTCCGTGGCTATGGTTTTGAAGCCGACATTGAGATCAAGCCACTGCCGCAACTGTTGTTGACCGCTGGCCTAAGCTATAACAACACCAGCATTCGCGATAAGGGCCTGACCACCGCAGCCTGCGGCGCAACCCGCGTGGACACATTCCCCAACGTGTCCTTGTGCACCCCGCTTGACCCCATCGTCGTTGCCGCAGCACCCTTCTCCGCCGCCATCGTCAACATCGACGGCAACAGCCTGCCACAAAGCCCCAAATGGATCGCCAACTGGACCGCACGTTATGGCGTGCCCCTTGGAAATGGCGAAGTCTATGCCTTCACCGATTGGGCATATCGGTCGAAAATCAACTTCTTCTTGTATGAATCGGTTGAATTTCAGGACAAACGCATGCTCGAAGGCGGCGTGCG
>JAEMTM010000134.1 GCA_016462305.1 Sphingomonadaceae bacterium
TCATCGGCTTTCTCGTGAATGACAAGCGCGCCGCCATCTGCATCCAACAGACCGGTCGGCCCTGACAGCGTAATGTCCGTCAACTTATACTCAAGCGTGATTTTAAGATCCGCGCCCGCATCCACATTCGGCAAATCGCCATCATGCGCGCCCATGGGGTTATCATGGCCATGCTGCTTCATACCGGGGTTCCAGTGTGGCCCCGCGCTGCTGAAGTCGGGTGCTTGGCATTTACCAACAGCATGCAGATGCATGCCAAATGTCCCGGCGGCAGGTGCTTGCGCCGACAGGCTTAAAAATACGCCATCGCGCCGCCGTGATATGGTCGCAACGCCGGCCCAACTGCCGTCGGCACGGGCGAGATCAGCCGTCACTACTTCGGACAGCTCAGCCGTCTTTGCCGATTGCAGGGTCGCGCAACTGGCGAGGATCGGAATGATGATAATCGGCAGTAACTTAAGCATATTCATCTCCTGAATCTGGTTGTACTGGCGCTGCATAACATCAACCGAGCCGCACTCAATTTGTTTCTTGAATTCAGTCCGCCCATTGGTGGGGCTTAACGCCCTGCGCAAACAGCAACGCTGTCAGATTGTTATGCCGCACGGAAAAATTCGCCGCTTGCGCCAATTGCGGACGCGGATGATAGCCCACGCCAAGGCCACCGCCGGACACCGCCGCAGCGATCATCGGCAAGTCATTCGCGCCATCACCAACAGCTAGCGTAGTAGCCAAATCGATCCCACGCATTTCGGCGGCAGATTGCAGGACTGCCCGCTTAGTAGACGCATCGACGATGTCGGCCGCCAATGCGCCGGTCAGTCGCCCGTCTTTAATCTCCAGAAGGTTGGCATGCACCGCATGAAAGCCCAGCATATCAGCCACAGGGCCTGTAAAGTTCGTAAACCCGCCCGACACGAGCACCGCATGTGCGCCCCATCCGGTCATCGTGCGCACGAGGATTTCGGCCCCCGGCATTGGCTGCACACGTTCGCGCAGGCACTGCGCAAGGACATTCTCATCCAGTCCCGCCAGCAGAGCGACCCGCGCCTTTAGCGCTTCGGCAAAATCGAGCTCACCTGCCATTGCACGTTCGGTAATCGCGGCGATTTCGGGCTTAATGCCGGCATAATCGGCTAGCTCGTCAATGCATTCGACCGTAATCATCGTGCTGTCCATATCGGACACCAACAACATTTTGCGGCGATTGCCCTCGGCCTGCAATGCTATGTCGCAACGGTCCTCAAGCCCCGCAAGGGCCGTGCGTGCAGCCGCTAAGTCGCCTGCAAACGATATGTCTACGGCCTTGCCCTTTGCCAGCCAGTCAAAAGCATTGGGGATGCAGCCAGCTTCGGCCAATCGATCCTTGGCCTCGGAAAAGTTGCCGCTTTCCAGACTGTCTGCTGCTATCAGAGTGCAAATGGGCATATCGAATCCTCAAAATATGGTCGCGCTTATTGCGGGTCCGACAGCAAGCGGCAAGACGGCATTCGCGCTGCATCTGGCCCGATCCGGCAATTTTGAGATAATCAACGCCGACAGCGCGCAAGTATATTCTGATCTGCCCATATTAAGCGCCCAGCCCACAGCCGATGAACAACGCAGCGTTCCGCACCATCTGTTTGGTTATATCGACGGCGTCACACCCTGCTCCGCCGCGCGCTGGGCAATGGATGCAAAGCACATTATTGCACAGGCGCATGCGAGAGGCGTAACCCCGATATTGGTTGGCGGTAGTGGCCTATATATCCGCACCTTGCTTGACGGCATTGCGCCCATTCCGGAGGTCGATCCTGAGTTACGCGCAGAGATACGCGCAATGCCGGTAGAAGCAGCCTATGCCGCGCTTCAAATAGTTGATGCGCCCGTTGCCGCAACCTTGGCCCCCACCGATGTCAGCCGCATCACCCGCGCGCTTGAGGTCGTGCAAAGCACCGGACGCAGCATATTGGCATGGCGCGCAACCAAGACCGGGGGAATATCCGCAGACATTTGTTTGCGGCCTTTGTTGCTTTTACCCCCGCGCGATTGGTTATACGACCGCTGCGATGCACGCTTTGAAGCGATGATGGAGCGTGGGGCCATTGATGAAGTGGAGGCGTTGCTTGCCCGCAATCTGCCGCAAGATGCGCCCGTTATGCGCGCCATCGGCGTGCCGGAGATTTCGGCCTATCTTAAAGGCACGATTTCGCGGGCAGAAGCGATCAAGCTCGGCCAGATCGCCACCCGGCAATATGCAAAACGGCAGTTTACTTGGTTTCGCAATCAGGCCCCAGCGGATTGGCAGCGTATCAACGCAACAATAAATGATTCAAAAATGGATGATTTTGAAATAATGTTTCAATGAATGTATTTGACAAGTCATTTTCTAACTATTAGCTAGCGCCCTCTTGCTTACCCTATTGCAGTGCAACATAGGAAAGCGGCTTAACATATAAGGACTTTCCAGTGCCCGAAAAATCCGGCGCAGAAATTTTGATTGATACCCTGATTGAACAGGGCGTGGACACCATATTCGGTTACCCCGGTGGTGCAGTATTGCCCATTTATGATGCATTATTTCAGCAGAAGAAGATTAAACATGTCCTCGTCCGGCATGAGGCGGGCGCCGCGCATGCGGCAGAGGGTTATGCGCGCGCAACCGGTAAGCCCGGCGTTGTGCTTGTCACATCCGGCCCCGGTGCCACCAATGCCGTTACCGGTATTGCCGATGCATTTCTGGATTCCATTCCTTTGGTCGTCCTGACGGGACAGGTTGCGACTAATTTAATCGGCAGCGACGCCTTTCAGGAGGCCGATACCGTTGGCATTACGCGCCATTGTTCAAAACATAATTATTTGGTGAAAGACCCTGCCGAACTCGCAACAGTCGTGCGGGAGGCTTTTGCCATCGCCACCAAAGGACGGCCCGGTCCGGTTGTCATCGACATTCCAAAAAATGTGCAGGTTGCGAAGGCTGCAACCGATGTGAAGCGCCCTACCCGGTCGCGCTTTACCTATGCGGGTGAGGCTGACTATGCCGAAATCAACCGCGCGGTCGAATTGATTGCCAACGCCAAGGCACCGATACTGTACACGGGCGGCGGCATCATCAATTCAGGCCCTGCCGCCAGCGAAGCGCTGCGTGAGTTAGCGGAATTGACCGGAGCGCCCGTCACATCCACCCTCATGGGCCTTGGCGCATATCCCGCCTCCGGTGACGCCTGGTTGGGTATGTTGGGTATGCACGGCACATATGAGGCCAATATGGCCATGAACCAATGCGATGTCATGGTCTGCCTCGGCGCGCGCTTTGACGACCGCGTAACGGGCCGTTTGGACGCCTTTTCGCCCGGCAGCGTCAAAATCCATGTCGATATTGACCGCAGTTCGATGAACAAGACCGTGCGCGTTGACCTGCCTATCGTCGCGGATGTTGGCACGGCCATGCGTCAGATGATCGATGTCTGGAAAGGCCGGAAAACCAAAAAACAGCCGCTGACCGAATGGTGGTCACGCATCACGGGTTGGCGCGCCGTTGATAGCCTAAGCTACCCCGGCAGCACGCAGGAAATCATGCCGCAATATGCGATACAACGCCTGTTTGCAGCCACCAAGGACAAAGCCCCGATTATCACGACCGAAGTTGGCCAGCATCAAATGTGGGCGGCACAGCATTTCCACTTTGATGCGCCTAACAAATGGCTGACCAGCGGCGGGCTTGGCACTATGGGCTATGGCCTGCCTGCCGCAATTGGCGCGCAAATGGGTCATCCAGACGCGCTTGTGATCGACATCGCCGGTGAGGCATCGATCCAGATGAACATTCAGGAAATGGCAACCGCAAAACAATATCGCTTGCCGGTGAAGGTCTTCATCCTCAACAATGAATGGATGGGCATGGTGCGCCAATGGCAAGAGCTGACCTATGAAAGCCGCTATTCCGAAAGCTATTCGGACAGCCTGCCCGATTTCGTCGCGCTGGCCGAAGCCTATGGCTGGAAAGGCATTCGGTGCGCTGACCCGGCCAAGCTCGATGATGCCATCGCCGAGATGCTGGCGCATGACGGGCCAGTGATGTTCGATTGCCGTGTGCACAAAACGGCAAACTGTTTCCCGATGATCCCATCGGGCGCAGCGCATACGGACATGATCCTACACGCGGGTCAGGTTTCGGGCACGATGGATGACGAAGCAAAGGCGCTCGTATAATGCATATCAAGCAAGAACTTACCGAACGGCATGTGCTGACGCTCACCGTCGATAATGAAGCGGGCACGTTGGCGCGGATCGCCGGCATGTTTACCTCGCGCGGGTATAATATCGACAGCCTTACTGTGGCCGACATCAGCGAAGACCATGCAACAAGCCGGATAACAATCGTCACCAAAGGCCCGCCCCCCGTGATCGACCAGATCATCGCGCAATGCGAACGCCTCATTCCCGTGCACAAAGTCACTGACCTCACCGAAGCTGGGCCGCATGTGGAGCGGGAACTGGCCTTGGTCAAAGTCAGCGGCGCGGGCGATCAACGCGTTGAGGCCATGCGCCTTGCCGACATTTACCGCGCGCGCGTCATCGACGCCACGGTCAACAGCTTCATTTTTGAAATCACCGGTGGCCCTGAAAAGATCGACACGTTTGTAACGTTGATGCGCGAAGTCGGGCTGGTCGAAGTTGGCCGGACCGGGATTGTTGGCCTGATGCGGGGTTCCGGGGTCAGTTAACTGCGATATCGTCATCCTGAACGCGTTTCAGGATAACAAACCAAAGCGCGTTATGCTGAAACAAGTTCAGCATGACGAGAAAGATAAAGGGACGGAAGAATGAAAGTATATTATGACGCAGATTGCGACTTGGGCCTTATCAAAGACAAAAA
>JAEMTM010000135.1 GCA_016462305.1 Sphingomonadaceae bacterium
ATTCAGGAAGGCAATATCGGCCTGATGAAGGCGGTCGATAAGTTCGAATATCGCCGTGGTTATAAGTTCAGCACTTATGCGACATGGTGGATCCGTCAGGCGATCACCCGGTCGATTGCCGATCAGGCGCGGACCATCCGTATCCCCGTGCATATGATCGAAACGATCAACAAATTGGTACGCACGAGCCGCCAGTTCCTGCACGAACAAGGGCGTGAGCCTACACCCGAAGAAATGGCCGAACGCCTTTCCATGCCGCTTGAAAAAGTGCGCAAGGTGATGAAAATCGCGAAGGAACCGATCAGCCTTGAAACGCCGATTGGCGACGAAGAAGACAGCCATTTGGGCGACTTCATTGAAGACAAAAACGCAGTCATACCAGTGGATGCCGCGATTCAGGCGAATTTGAAGGAAACAGTGACTCGCGTTTTGGCATCGCTCACCCCGCGTGAAGAACGCGTATTGCGTATGCGGTTCGGCATTGGCATGAACACCGACCACACGCTTGAAGAAGTCGGGCAGCAATTCAGCGTGACGCGTGAGCGTATTCGCCAGATTGAAGCCAAAGCGTTGCGCAAGCTCAAGCATCCAAGCCGCAGCCGCAAAATGCGCAGCTTTCTCGATCAATAAAATCTCAAAAGTTGGGCCCCTTCTTACTCCCAGGATTGGGCCCGTTTTTGTGTGAGTCGGTGCAGTCCATGCTCTGGCGTTATGCAACCTGCTTGGTCGCGCACTATCCTGTTGCATATCCTGATTAGCCCACTTAACGAATTAATCGTTCGATTAACAAAAAGGGTTCGTCCATGCGCTTTGAAGGCACCGATAATTACGTCGCCACTGATGACCTGAAGGTCGCGGTTAACGCCGCCACCAAGTTGCGTCGGCCCTTGCTGGTCAAGGGTGAGCCAGGCACCGGCAAGACCGTGCTTGCGCAGGAAATTGCGACCGCGCTTGGTGCGCCGCTCATCGAATGGAATATCAAGTCCACGACCAAGGCGCATCAGGGCCTGTATGAATATGATGCCGTTGCCCGCCTGCGCGACAGCCAATTGGGCGATGCGCGCGTGCATGACATCAAAAATTACATCAAGAAGGGCAAGTTGTGGGAGGCTTTCACCGCCCCCCAATTGCCCGTGTTGTTGATCGACGAAATCGACAAGGCCGACATCGAATTTCCCAATGATTTGTTGCAAGAACTCGATCGTATGGAATTTTTCGTTTACGAAACGCAAGAGACCATCAAAGCGGTCGAGCGCCCCATCGTCATCATCACATCCAACAATGAGAAAGAACTGCCCGACGCGTTTTTGCGCCGTTGTTTCTTCCATTATATCAAATTCCCGGATCGCACGACGATGCAGGCGATTATCGATGTCCACTTTCCCGGTATTCAAAAAATGCTGGTTTCAAAGGCAATGGACATTTTTTACGAGGTTCGGGACGTGCCGGGCCTCAAGAAAAAGCCAAGCACAAGCGAATTGCTCGACTGGCTAAAGCTGTTGTTGCATGAGGATATGCCATTGGATGTGCTTCAGTCGCGTGACCCGACCAAGGCGATCCCGCCTTTGCACGGTGCGCTGCTCAAAAATGAGCAGGACATCATGTTGTTCGAACGGCTTGCGTTCATGGCCCGCCGCCCGAACAGCTAAAATTCGGCCGTGCGCTGTATTGATGCCATCGCCGCCAAGCAGCAAAATGCATAATCGGTCACTTTACACAGGAGCCAGCCGATGTTTTTCTCATTCATGGAAGAGTTGCGGTCTGCGGGTATCTCGGCATCGCTGAAGGAGCATTTGGCGTTACTTGCTGCGCTCGACGCCGACGTGATTGGCCAAAGCCCGGAAGAGTTTTACTATCTGGCGCGCACCACTTTGGTCAAAGACGAAGCATTGCTTGACCGTTTTGACCAGGTTTTTGGCAAAGTCTTCAAAGGTATCTTCACCGAATATGGCCAAAACCCCGTCGATGTTCCCGCCGACTGGTTGAAAGCCATCGCGGAAAAATATCTGTCGCCCGAAGAAATGGCGAAGATCGAAAAAATGGGTAGCTGGGACGAATTGATGGAGACGTTGAAAAAGCGTCTGGAAGAACAGGAAAAGCGTCATCAGGGTGGCAATAAATGGGTCGGCACTGGCGGCACATCACCTTATGGCAATTCAGGCTATCACCCCGAAGGCGTGCGGATTGGTGGCGAATCCAAACATAAGCGGGCGGTCAAAGTGTGGGATAAGCGCGAGTTTCAGAATCTCGACCACACAAAAGAATTGGGTACGCGCAATATCAAAATCGCAATGCGCCGCCTACGCCGCTTTGCCCGCGATGGTGCGGTGGAAGAGCTGGATATTGAAGGCACGATCAACGGCACCGCGCGCCAAGGCTGGCTGGACATCAAAATGCGCCCTGAACGGCGCAACGCCATTAAGGTGCTGTTGATGTTGGACGTTGGCGGATCGATGGATCCGTTCATCAAACTTTGTGAAGAGTTATTCAGTGCCGCCACTAGCGAGTTCAAAAACCTAGAATTTTTCTATTTTCACAACTGCCCATATGAAGGCGTGTGGAAAGACAATAAACGCCGGTTTAGTGAGCGTACGCAGATGTGGGATGTACTCCACAAATTCCCGCATGATTATAAGGTTGTGATGGTCGGCGATGCCTCCATGAGCCCTTATGAGATCACCCATCCCGGCGGTTCGGTTGAACATTTTAACGAAGAATCGGGCGCGGTGTGGATGCACCGTATCACCAGCACCTATCCGGCAACGGTTTGGCTGAACCCCGTGCCGGAAAAGCAATGGGGATATTCGCAGTCCACCAAAATCATCAAGGAACTGGTCAACGACCGCATGTACCCGCTGACGCTAGAAGGTCTGGATGACGCTATGCGCGAGCTTAGCCGCAAGCACGGGCATTAATATAGAAAGTGTTTGCGCCGTTCTTCAATCCAAGCCTGCTCATCGACGCACGTTAAGGCATCAAATTCCTCTGGCGAGCTGTCCGCCGTATCTACCCATTCGCGCAGGGCTGGTCCGCCGTTGATGACGTCGATGGCGAGCTTGCCATATTCATATTCATAGGGAAAATCGCGCCACAGATCATAATCCGGGTACAGCCGCCGGATGGCCTTGAACGCCAAAGTCTGCAACCGCCATGGCTGGAACGCGTGATGGTCATAGCCGGGGCCTTCGGCATGGATATGCACGCCATGGCAAAGCTGATGCACATGTTTGTGGAATGTTGGTTCAAACCAGATTTCACGCAAGCTGCAGCCCTTCAACCATGACGGCGCGAAGCTGTGCATTTCAGCGATAACGGCACGCGCATCAATATCAGGTGCGCCAAATATCTCTAGCGGTCGCGTCGTGCCCCTGCCCTCGGACACATTCGTGCCTTCAAGCAAAACGGTGCCCGCATAAGCCCGCGCCATGTTGATATTTGCGGCATTGGGGCTTGGGTTGATCCAAAGCCGGTCTGTCGGCCAGCCAAAGCCTGGCGCAGCGTCGGGGGCATAGCCCTCCATATCGATGACGCGATAATCGACGTTGATTTTGTAATGATCGATGAACCATTTCCCCATCTCGCCCAGCGTCAGGCCATGGCGCATGGGCATCGGCCCTGCCCCTACAAAGCTTTCCCATCCAGAACGCAGTGTAAGCCCCTCTACAGGGCGTCCAGCGGGGTTTGGGCGGTCGAGCACCCAAACTGCCTTTCCATGCTCCGCAGCGGCCTCCAGCATATACAGCAACGTCGTGATAAACGTGTAAATGCGGCAACCCAGGTCCTGCAAGTCGATGAGGATAACATCGAAAGTCTCCATAGAGGCGGCGGTCGGGCGGCGCACTTCGCCATATAGGCTGAACACTGGGATATTGTGCGCAGGGTCCATGAAATCCGGCGATTCCATCATATTGTCCTGCTTGTCACCGCGCAGGCCGTGTTGGGGTCCAAACGCGGCGGTGACGTTGACGTCGCCTACAGCCGCGAGTGCATCCAGCGAATGGGTGAGGTCCGCCGTAACGGAAGCGGGGTGCGCCAGTAAAGCAACGCGCTTACCCTTCAAGGGCGCGCGTAGTTCAGCTTCTGCCAAAAGGCGATCAATTCCAAATTTCATGCTGCGCTTCGTGCCTCCAGTTGCACAGCAAAGCAATCCTTATGATGAAAATCCGGCTTTCCTGGGGGATGCGCTGCGGCCCAATAGGAAATGTCACCACTTTTCGTGGCCATAACCGCGCTGATGCCTGCCCGCAGGCTTCGCTCCCGCCAAGCATCGGGTAACGCAATCGTCGCAGTTAGCGTGAGAGCGTCGGCAGTTTGCGCTACGTTAATGTTTGGAGTGTTTGTTTCCAACTCAACCCTATCCGAACGATAGCCCGCAAACTGATATGCTGCCCATTGGCGCGACGATGAAAAATTATACTCTAAATAGGTTTCATCTTCAAAATTGCCTATAAATAATTCAAAACATGTATTTTTCCATAGACCATCAATGCGATGCGGCGTTGATCGGGCCGGAATTCCCAGAGCGCCCGTTTCGCCAGACACGCGATAGGTCAACGAAACTTCCCCGCGCGTCCCACGCGTAATCGTGACACCGATACCCGCAATAGCGCCGGCCAGCGACTGCGCGTGACAAGTCAACGGCACTTCAGTCATTGAAATATTGGTCAATGTCGAAACTCCATGCTAGGCGCGGGCGCACTATGACTGCTTATACATCCGATCTCCTCCGCCTGCTCGATGCACGTGGCTATATTCACCAAACAACCGACGCTCCGGCGCTGGACGCATTGGCATCCAAAGAGATT
>JAEMTM010000136.1 GCA_016462305.1 Sphingomonadaceae bacterium
GGTCCGCAGGCAGCCATTGCACGCCGTGGCGATTTTCACAAATTCGCTGTGCGCCCAACTGCGGGCGGCGCCGATGCCGCGTTTTGGGTCCGTTGCCGATGACAATGTATGGCGCGTGCCAAAGCTGACGCGTTTTTCAACGTCGGCC
Source organism: Sphingomonadaceae bacterium (assembly GCA_016462305.1). Classification (GTDB taxonomy): domain Bacteria; phylum Pseudomonadota; class Alphaproteobacteria; order Sphingomonadales; family Sphingomonadaceae; genus Sphingorhabdus_B. The sequence continues at coordinate 149 of JAEMTM010000136.1, forward strand.
TTTAGGCGCTCGGCCTTTGGCTTGGCTTGGGGGGTGGCTGGGGCGGCGGCCATTGCGGCCAAGGGGGCGGCGAGGCCAATTGCGATGATGCTCGCGCAGACGATTAGCCTTTTCACGATGTTTCCCCGCCCGTCATGTTTGTAGATACCAACGATCACCGCCCTCAAGCGCCAAGGCGGTTAACTTGCCCGAATTATACGCGCCGGTATCAATGCCAATGCGTGACCCGCGTTCTTCCACCGCGTCGTAGATGGTGTGGCCGTAGACAATGACCTTTTCCAGATCGCCGCGTTGCCCCACAAATTCTTCGCGTATCCAACGCAAATCGCTTGGTTTTTGGTCTGCCAAAGCGACACCGGGGCGAATACCGGCATGGACGAAGGCATAATCGCCGATGATAATCTGGTCTTCGAAACTTTCGACAAATGCGATGTGCGCTTGCGGCACTAAGGTCGCCAGTCGCTCGGTCAGTTGTTCCATATCCAATGTCATATATTCGTCGCGGGTGATCGGATAAGACAAGACCGTCTCCTCGCCGCCAATGCGCAGGAAGAAACGCGTCACCTTTGGGTCGCCCTTGCGGCAGGCGCTGACAAATATTTCCTCATGATTGCCCATCAGGAACCGGACATTTTTGCCCGATGCCTTCAACGCCATCGCGGTTTCAATGACCGCCGCGCTGCCGGGGCCTCTATCGACCAGATCGCCCAGGAATATGATCTGCGTATCGGCAGGGCCGCGCGCTTGGTCGTCGGCTTGTATCTTGGCCAGCAAGGCGGACAATAAATCATCGCGCCCGTGGATGTCGCCGATGGCATATACCCGCACGCCGTCCGGCACCCGCGCGGTATCGAGCGGGCGTGGGGCAACAGCTTTTTTGAAAAGGCGACCTAACATGGCTTGCGCCCTATACGCCCGCCTTACGATTTAGGGAAGTGGTCAGCCTTCAACAGCGAAAATCAATCCGGCGTATTTCTGCAACCGGTCCACAAGGTGCGCGCCCAAGGCCGCCCCCGGCGTGGTCACGCCGCCCGGACCATCCTGTTCGCACAAAGCAATCGCGGTTTCGCTGATCATCTTGCTGGTCGAACCATAGCCGGGGTCACGGTCGCCCTTGACGCTGAATCGCGCCGTGCGGCCATCGGGATATTCGGCGATGAACAGCACGTCATAAAAGCCGGTTTCGCGTTCTTCTTTGGTCGGGCCTTCGCCGGGTTTCGGATCATCCGCGCCGCCCATCATCGGGGTGGAGGCGACATGCTTGGCAATGGCCTCACCCTGCTCGCCGGGGCCAGTCAGCACCATTTCATCATAGACAAAATCTGCGCCATATACATGGCCGAGCAAATGGTTGGTGCGGTGGACATTTTTGGTGTTGATCGGGGCCATGATGAAATTGGTCGCCCAACTGCTTAGGCTTTCGTCATATTCGGGCTTGTTCCCCGCTGGCTGCGGCGGGCCAGCAAAATCGCCCGACAGGCTGAACGGGTTGGTCAGATAGCCGATAACCGCCGGGTCTTTGCCAGCGGCGACCATTGTCGCCTTCAGGCTGGCTGCGGTGCCGCCGGAAAACGTGCCCTTCATGGCGCGCACGCGGCCCTTCACCCGTGGTGCAGGCGCGCCAAAGGTTTCCACACAATGCTTTTGCAGCATCATCACGCCAAGATCGAAGGGGATCGAATCAAAGCCAGCGGAAAACACAATCCGCGCGCCCGACGCCTTTGCGGCGGCATCATGCTGGTCAATTTTCTGGCGCATCCATGCCGGTTCGCCGCATAAATCGGTATAATCGGTGCCATTGGCGACGCAGGCGGCGACAAGTTCATTGCCATAAAGCTGATAGGGGCCAACGGTCGTCAAAACGACCTTCGTCCGCTTGACCATCGCGTCGAGCGAAGCGGGGTCAGACGCATCGGCAACGATCAAATCTGTGTCTGCGGCGGCACCAATCAGGTCGCGCACTTCCTCCAACTTGGAAAGGCTACGCCCCGCCATCGCCCATTTCAGGTCCGTTTTACCTTTGAGATATTCGGCCACCAAACGCCCGGTATAGCCCGTGGCACCATAGACAATGATATCAAATTCGCGTGGGGTGGTGGGCATGAAGTTTCCTCTCTTTGGGTGTGACGGCTCTCTAAGTTTACAAACATATATGCATAAGCGGCGTTTTTTGTAAACTTAGGAAGCGTGCGGTTTCACCTTGGCATCGCGGCGCGGCGGGGGCGAGCGCAACACTTTCATGATATGCTTGGTATCGGGGCCAGTTTGAACTTCAAACACGCCGCCCAGCCGCATTTTAATCGTGGTGACGCCGTAAATGGCGCGTTCCATGGCATAATCGAACATCATGCCCCGCCCGAACCCCAACGCCCGGTCCCATTCATCGGCAAAGCTGCCCGCGCCCACACGTTTTTTGAGATTATAGGCCGAAATCCGCGACATCCCCACCGCCTGCGCCGCAGAATCAACCGTGCCCATCGCCGCCAGCGCAACCAAAAACAACCGCTGCCGCTCCGGCGTCCAACCATCATGCCGCACACGGTCAAGCGCGACGGGGGTGAATTCGGGCTCATGGTCTGATATGGTTTGCATGGTTAGGTATATTAACCTATATGGGTAATGGAGTTAATTGGCTGGTTTTTCGGATGGGTTTGTTTGCGGCAACTATTTGAATAGCCCCGAAGAAGCAGATACTGATTTCCCGTTGAATTCATAATTGCGTGGATGGATACGATCGGAGGGGCTAAGCTGTTCGATCTGGCATGGCGTGAATCTTGAACTTTTTGGGGCCATATAATAATGAAGCTTCTTACAGAATTGAAACCAAGCGAAGCAAAGGCCTATTTTTTGAAAGGCAGCAGCTACTTCAACCATGACTTTCCTCTATACATAAGCTTCGAGCCTATTTTGCAGGATGTTGCCAAAGTACTGGATGGAAAACAGTATTTTGAATTCAAGGGATCAAACCCAGCTCTACTTCCAGATGTGAACTACAACTTCATAGCCAACAAGGATGGGCGATTTGCTTGGCGTCCGATTGAACTCATGCACCCCGCGATTTATGTCTCGCTCGTCAATCTAATGTGCGGAGATGACAATTGGGAAGAATTGACCAAGCGGTTTGCGGAATTTGCTAACGATTGCGTTACTTGTTGTAGCCCACTGGTAATATCAGAGGATGAGCAGTCGGATAAGGCTGCGCAAGTGAGGAATTGGTGGCAAGCAGTTGAGCAGCAATCGTTGAAATACTCGCTTGAGTTTAGCCACGTTCTACACACCGATGTTTCGGATTGCTACGCATCACTCTACACTCACAGCATAGCATGGGCGTTACACGGCCTGGACATAGCAAAAGCAAAAAAGGGGGACAAAGCGCTTCTGGGGAATTGCATCGACAGTCATATGCAAGCTAGCCGCTATGGGCAGACCAACGGAATTTCTCAAGGTTCCGTTCTGATGGATTTCATCGCAGAACTTGTTCTTGGTTATGTGGACACCCTCGTCGCTGCAGATATTGGCGATAAAAAAGATTTCCGAATTCTTAGGTACCGCGATGACTATCGGATTTTTGCGAACAGTGATGTCCGTGCTGAGGAGATTCTAAAAGTTATCAGCGACAAATTGCGTATGGTAGGAATGCATCTGGGAGTTGCAAAAACCAACCTAAGCACCAACGTTGTAGAGGGTTCTATTAAGTCAGACAAGCTAGCGGGTATTGATCTGCAAAGTCTGGGATCATCAAACACAAAAACAATTCAAAAACAGCTTCTTAGACTACATTCGTTTGGCCGCAGATTCCCAAACAGCGGTGCTCTCCGACGTCTTGTGGGTGAGTTGCATGGGAAAGTTCTGAAACTGAAAGTAGTGCCAGATGACCTTGAGGTTCAGATCGCAATTGCGACCGACATCGCTGTTGTGTCTCCCTCAACTTTTCCTGCCGTTGCAGGTCTGTTGAGTCAGTTGCTTTCGTTGGCACCAAGTGAGTCCAAGGGCGAGTTGTGGGCTCGAATTGTATTGAAAATGAATAAAGTGCCTTACAATGGCTATCTCCAAATTTGGCTTCAACGCGTCGCAAAGCCGAAGCTGGGAGGGCTGGAATTCAATAGCAACGACCCCATTTGCCGGGTTGTGGATGGCGAGGACATTTCGCTTTGGAACAACGAATGGATATCCAGCGCTGACCTGAAGGCGTCCCTTTTGGTCTCCAAGATTCTTGTAAAGGAGGCTACGGAAACTTCCCCAATTGTGGCACTGGATGAAGTAGAACTCTTTACACAATATGCTTGGGCGTATTGAAGTAACGCAACTTCGAGGATGACATAAAGTTGGATACAAGTCTTAATCGCGACCTTTCAAAGACGCCAGCTTTTCCGGAATTCTTAATATTCCGCTCCATCGTTCAACATCACAGAGGTATCACAACTTCGGCAATGTCACCCCGCGCTGGCCCATATATTTGCCTGCGCGGTCGGCGTAGCTGGTTTCGCAGGGTTGTTCGCCTTTTAGGAATAGGAACTGGCATGCGCCTTCATTGGCGTAGATTTTGGCGGGCAGGGGCGTGGTGTTGCTGAACTCGAGCGTTACATGGCCTTCCCAGCCGGGTTCCAATGGTGTGACGTTGACGATGATGCCGCAGC
>JAEMTM010000137.1 GCA_016462305.1 Sphingomonadaceae bacterium
CGCTTTTTGGGCAAGGGCAGGATTGCGGCCAATCGTGCGGCCTCTATGCGGGTCAAGTTCTTGGCGGATTTTTTGTAATAACGCTGCGCGCCGGCCTCTGCGCCATAGGTGCCGATCCCGGTCTCCGCGACGTTCAGATATACTTCCATGATCCGGCGTTTGCCCCAGATTTTTTCGATCAGGAACGTGAAATACACCTCAGGCACTTTGCGTAAATAGCGGGTCCAGCCGGACCCTTGCCACAAGAACACATTTTTCGCGGTTTGCTGGCTTATGGTTGAACCACCACGCATACGGCCGCCTTGCTGGTTACGCGCCAACGCCTTTTCGATAGCATCGCGGTCAAAACCGTCATGGCTGCAATATTTGCCATCCTCTGCGGCGATGACTGCGCGCACAAGGTTCGGCGAAATGTCGGAAAGGGGGGTCCAGTCGCGCTTTGCCCCGTTGCTGTCGAACAACATCGTCAATGTGGTGGGCACTGGCACCACGGCATAGACGGCGGTAAGCGCGACGCTACCCCCAATGAAGTACAGCGCACCCTTAAAGCTGGAACGAAGGATACGGGCGGAAAGCGAGCGCTTGGTTTTTGTCATTGCCAAAAACTAGCGCAGTGATTTGCGCCCGTCACCTGTTTTTACAGCTTGTTAAATCGCAAGCAACATCCGTTTTTCACTCGCGATACGTAACATCGCCTTTTGCAGTTTTTCAAAGGCGCGCACTTCGATCTGGCGCACACGCTCTCGGCTGACGCTATAGGTCTGGCTGAGCTCTTCCAAAGTTTGCGGTTCTTCGATTAAGCGGCGCTGAGTCAATATGTGCTTCTCGCGGTCATTCAGGCTGCCCATTGCTTCGGACAATAAGGCATGGCGCATGTCGCCTTCTTGCGCGTCGGCCACGCGTTCATCCTGCAACGGCGTGTCATCGACCAACCAGTCTTGCCACTGGCCATCGCCCTCTTCGCGCATGGGCACGTTGAGCGACGTATCGCCGCCCATCGCCATGCGGCGGTTCATATTGTTCACTTCTTCTTCGGAGACACCAAGGTCGGTCGCGATTTTGCGCAACGCTTCCTGGTTCAGGTCGCCGTCTTCAAAAGCCTGAAGATTGTTTTTCATGCGGCGCAGGTTGAAGAAAAGCTTCTTCTGCGCGGCGGTGGTGCCGATTTTGACGAGGCTCCAACTACGCAGGATAAACTCCTGCATCGAGGCGCGGATCCACCACATCGCGTAGGTCGCAAGGCGGAAGCCACGGTCGGGGTCAAATTTCTTTACGCCCTGCATCAACCCGATATTCCCCTCGGAAATCAGCTCGGACACCGGCAGGCCATAGCCGCGATAGCCCATGGCGATTTTCGATACGAGGCGCAGGTGCGACGTGACCAACTGTTCGGCTGCTTTGGTGTCGCCATGTTCTTGCAAGCGCTTGGCAAGCATATATTCTTGCTCAGGCTTGAGTATCGGAAACTTCCGAATTTCGCTTAGGTAACGATTAAGGCTCGCGTCCCCTCCAAGGGCAGGTATCGTAGCCGGAACATTCTTTTTAACAGACATGTTTTCCTCTTTCATTGTGCCTTCCGTTGGGCCTCATCAAGCACCCGATGGTAAAGCGTTCCCTTCAAAAACTTTTATGACCGAAGCTGGCTTAACAGAAGCTGCATGTCTTCTGGTATACCGCTTTCAAACCGTAAAGTTCCGCCGGTGATGGGGTGAATAAACCCCAAAGAGGCCGCATGCAATGCCTGCCGGTCGAATTTGGCTTGATTTGGACCAATTTTATAGTGGTTTTGTCGATTAGAATAGACGCCATCGCCAATGAGCGGATGGCCGATATGCGCCATATGCACGCGGACCTGATGCGTGCGCCCCGTTTCCAGCGTGCATTCAACCATCGCCGTTTTGGCGAATGCCTCAACCATCCGGTAATGCGTGACGGCATGGCGACCCTTTGATTCGGGCAGCACCGCCATTTTCTTTCGGTTTGTGGTGGAACGGCCAATTTGCGTGCGGACCGTGCCAGATGGTGGCGCAGGAATGCCGTTGACGATTGCGATATATTTGCGTTCAATGTCATGCGCGGCGAAGAGTTTTGCGAGGCCCTCATGCGCGGCATCGCTTTTGGCGACGACCAAAAGCCCGGACGTGTCCTTGTCAATGCGATGGACTATCCCTGGGCGCTGAACCCCGCTTATGCCCGATAGCTTGCCTTGGCAATGGTGCAGCAGCGCGTTGACGAGGGTTCCATCGCTATGACCCGCCGCAGGATGTACGACGAGACCGGCGGGCTTATTGACGATGATCAAATGTTCATCTTCAAAAACTACGTCGAGCGCGATGTTCTGCGCCATTGCTTTGTCGGGCACCGGGGCAGGGACGTTCAGTTCAAACTTTTGTCCCGACATCTTCTTGCTGCCGGCGTCGGCAAAAACCTGACCATTGATGCGCAGCGCGGCATCCGCGATCAAAGCCTGAATGCGCGCGCGTGAAAATTGCGGCAAGGCGGCGGTAAGCGCACTATCTAGCCGCCCAGCACCCAAAACGCCTGTAAATGTGGTAATTTCCCCAAGCATCGCGTAGACATGGGAGATGGCTTTGCATTTATCAAGCAGCGACTGGCGACAACTTCTGGACTGGGCTGAAACCGCAGGGGACCATGAATGCTGCGGTTTATTGCGGGGGGAGGGGGATCGGGTCGCCGCGGTGGAGCTGGCGCAGAATGTTGCTACCGATCCTGAACGGCATTTCGAAATCGACCCGGCCATATTGTTCTCTACAGGTAAGGACGTGCGAAGCGGCGGAATCCCTGTGTTGGGATTTTTCCATTCGCACCCCAATGGTGTGGCCGCGCCGTCGCCGACAGACGTCGCACACGCGCCGCCCGAACAGCATATTTGGCTCATCATCGCCAATGATGCGATCACCGCTTGGCAGCCTGTGATTGCCGGCGATCGGGTAACCGGATTTACGCCGGTTATGTTATTGGTAGAGGGTTGAAACACCCGCCAACTCGGTTCATGAGCGACGGCATCACGCCCGATAGCATCAGGAATTTTTTGTAATGTCCGAAACCGAAATCGATTTTGCCAGCCTGCTGTGCTCGCGCCTGTGCCATGACCTGTTAAGCCCCGTTGGCGCAATGAATAATGGCCTTGAGCTATTGGCGGATGAGCATGATCCCGAAATGCGGCGACGGTGCATGGATTTGCTGGCGGAGAGCGCAAAGGCGGCGGCCGACAAGTTGAAGTTTTTCCGTCTGGCCTTTGGTGCCGCAGGCGGGTTTGGCGCTGATGTTGATCCCAAAGAGGCGAAATTGGTGATTGCGCCAATGGTGACGTCAAGCGGACGCACGTTGCTTGATTGGGCCGTGCCCGCGCAGATGATGCCGAAACGGGCGTTAAAAATATTGCTGAATCTCGTTCTGTTGGCCAATGACGCGTTGGTGCGTGGCGGGACATTGTCCGTGGACGCAGAAGCGCGCTCCGGCGAGCAGGAAATTGTCATTCGGGCGAGTGGACCCAAAATCATAATGGATTCGGCTATTCGAGACGCCCTAACCGGTCAGCTTGACCCCGCAGCGGTGGACTCGCGCACGGCGGCGGCATGGATGGCATATATGCTGGCAGTTCAAGGTGGTGGTATGTTGCAATTGGCAGAGCCCGATGCCGAACATCTGGTGATTGGCGCGCTGATCCGCATTTAGGGTTAGATCCGACCGCGCATCCGGGGCGCAGCGTAAAGCGTGTGCGGGCCTGATATTGCACGTCGCTCCCGACTTACCTATGGTCCGGACATGACTATGATCTGGAACCCATCACCCAATTTCGGCGAGCGTAGCCTGCCCATCTTTATGCTTGTTCTGCACTATACCGGTATGCAGTCGGGCGCTGCGGCCATTGACTGGCTGGCGAACCCGGCGTCCAAGGTTTCGGCGCATTATGTGGTCGATGAAGATGGGCAGTTGGTGCACATGGTGCGCGAGGAACAACGCGCCCAACATGCCGGATTGTCCTATTGGCGCGGCGTAACCGATTGCAATAGCGCCAGCATTGGCATTGAGATCGTCAATCCCGGCCACGAATTTGGCTATCGCCCGTTTCCTGAGGCGCAAATGGACACCGTCACCCGATTGGTCGCGGAATTAGTCCGGACCTATGGGATTGAACCGCGCAACGTATTGGGACATAGCGATGTGGCACCAGCCCGCAAAGAAGATCCGGGCGAGCTGTTTGACTGGGAACGGCTTGCCAAACTTGGGCTTGCCATAAAACGGCCAAGCGCAAATCTGGTTGACCCCGGCTGGCCGGACGCCGCATTTCTTTTGGCACTTGAACGTTATGGCTATGGCATAGCCGATGGCCGAGCGGCCACAGTCGCATTTCAGCGACGGTTTCGCCCCGCAAACATCGACGGCGTCATCGACGGCGAATGTCGCGCTATCTTGCGCAGCTTGCTCTTGGCGGTTGAGGGCAATTCTGTTATCTGACGGTCGCCAGAGGGTTGGGCGACCGCCGCTTAGCGGGTAACTGCTAAGGGGAGGAAAGTCCGGGCTCCAGCGAGGAACGGTGCCGGATAACGTCCGGCGAAAGCAATTTTAGGGAAAGTGCCACAGAAAATAGTCCACCGCATTTCGATGCGGCCAGGTCGAAACGGTGCGGTAAGAGCGCACCGCGTTTCTGGTAACAGAAATGGCATGGCAAACCCCACCGGGAGCAAAACCGAATAGGGGCGGCATATGGCATCCTCCTGCCAGTCGCCCGGGTTGGTTGCATGAGTG
>JAEMTM010000024.1:0-12261 GCA_016462305.1 Sphingomonadaceae bacterium
AAGGATTGAACTTGCGACCCCTGCGATGTCAACACAGTGCTCTACCACTGAGCTATACGCCCACGCTGCGGGAGCGTCTAGCTGGGCTTGCCCTATCATTCAAGCCTATTTCAGTTCACCGAAACTTTCCTTTGCAAACAAGCGTTCGACTTTGAGAGCAGTATCCTTGAGGTGGAGGGTTTGGAAAGTAAGTGGTCCTGACCCTAAGGCTGCAACGTCTGCATAATCGCACATCTTTATTTTTTCCCATTTTGCCGAGAATCTGCCAATCATGCGCTTGAGAAATTCAGAGAGAAGCATGGCACCGACGGATATAGATGGATTCGCAAGATGGGGCACGGAAACACCCTCTGTCCCTGTGCTGCTGTCCGTGCCGCATGCCGGACGTGATTATCCATCTGAGCTGTTGGATGCATTAAGGCTGCCGCCTGCGGTCCTGCTGCGGCTTGAGGACAGATATGCTGACATATTGACGCGGCGCTGTGTCCAGTTGGGATATCCTGTCATTATGGCGCGCCGTGCGCGGGCGTGGATTGATTTGAACCGCGACGAGCAGGACATTGACACAGAAATGGTTCAAGGGGCGCTGCGAAGTGATTATCCGCCACCAGGGGTCAAACAACGCGGCGGTCTTGGCCTGATTCCCCGAAGATTGTCAGGCGAGGGTGAACTGTGGAAACGGCAATTTACCTTGGATGAGGTGGAGCACCGGATATTGTCGTTCCACCGACCTTATCACGAAGCAGTTGCGGATATACTGGAACAAATGCGGCTGCGGTTTGGTGTTGCTATATTGCTTGACCTGCACAGCATGCCGCCGATCCGTGGCGTAACTTCTGGACCAGCGCCTCAATTTGTCATTGGGGACCGTTTCGGCAAAAGTGCAGCGTCGCGATATGCCGAGTTGTTAATGGCGCGGTTGCAATCCCAAGGGTTTAACGCCGCGCTGAACCATCCTTATGCGGGCGCGTATATTCTCCGCCGCCACGCGCGGCCAGGTGCGAACATTCATGCCATTCAGTTGGAAGTTGATCGATCACTGTATCTCGACCCCGATTTGCGCCATCCTGGAGCCGGTTTGGACCGCATGAACGCCATGATTCCTGCTCTCGTGTCGGCGCTTGCCGACGAGGCTTTGGGTTCCGCGACCTTGATTGCTGCGGAATGATGATAAAAAACCACCCCGGATAGTTCCGGGGTGGCCTAGGTTCAGGGAGTTGATGCCTTCACAGACATCGTTGGACGGAAACGGGAGGGGATGATTCCGTCCACGTAACATGATGGGGCTTTGCTATTACAGTTTCAAGACCTAGGCCGAAAACAAGAGCAGTTTGCCGACCAGCCGCCCGATGGTTGCGAGGAATTGTGCGTTAGCCTTTGTTGCGATCCTGTTAGGGCCACATGCGTTGCAGGAATGGCATGCGGTCGATGAACTGATGTTTCAACGCTCCCAAGACATGTAGCCCGATCAGAATGATAAGTGGCGTAGCAAGAAATTCGTGACCTTGTTGCGCGAAGTCGGCCAGCGCTGCGTTTTTGCCGACGGCCATATCAACAGTGAATAGACCGAAAAAGTCCACGGGTGCCGCTTTGCCATTGGCACCGATCATGAGCCAGCCAGTCAATGGCATGACGATCATCAGAATGTAGAAAAGAATATGCGCGGTTCGCCCTGCCGTCGCTTGAAAGCCGGCCAGCTTAATAGGCAGCGGCGGAGGGCGATGGCCAAGGCGCCATAAAATGCGGCCAATGGTAAGGATGAGAATGGAAATACCAATGGCCTTGTGCGGGCTCATATACACCGCGCGCGCTGCCCGAGGCAGATCTTCAGTCAAAGTGGCCAATAATATATTGGCCACAATCAGTGTCGCTATAGCCCAATGAAACAGGATCGCGATTTTGCTATATTTACTCATGCCGTCACTTCCCCAAATAGGTGGCGTGACGGCATGAAGCGATCGATTGACTTAGTTCGAAGGCAGTTCCGTCACTTGCGGTACCTTACCTTGTGCGACCTGAACTGCAAAGATTTCCCGCATTAATTGCAAAGAGAATAAATGTGCATGGATCAGCGCGAGAATTCCATTTTGGTTCAACTTGCGAACGGCGTCGCCGCGAAGTTTGCGCAATTTGTTTTCATCGATCATTTTAAAGCCACGATAGATGAAAGGCTGCTCCTGACCTTCTTGCTGAATTGATACTTCACCATCCATGAGAAGGTTGAGCTTTGTGATTTCCTCAACAAAGGCGTGCGTTTGCGCGCCAGCATTTTCAAAGTCTTCGCAGAACTTCAAAATCGCTTTTGTATTGTCGCTTGGCTTGCCGTCTTCAAACAAAGGCTGGCCTTCTTCAAATTCGCCAACCGCACCGGACGTTGGATCAAAGCACAACGACAATTCGTCGGTGTCGGGACGCAGCTTCGCCAGCAGGAACGGATAGCGACGGACATATGCAGGGATGTAAACGGGGCGATCAAATTGCCCTTCGTCATTCATGAAAGTGTTCACGCCTTCATTCATGCCCATCAAGACGAGCGGTACGGGGTTTTCCGATGCCGAGAAAATGATTGGATAGGTGCGCGACGCCGGCACAAATTCTTCAATCGTCAACGGAATGGCATGTTGACCCTCAAGAAATTTAGCGTTTTCGAGCATGCGTGACTTCCACGTCACATGATCGTTGCTGCTCAATGGCACCAGGTCGTTGTACAAAAGCGGTAGGTTAGCGGCTTGGGGCGCGGTGGCCATATGTAACTCCATCGTTGAATTATAAGAAAGAAATTTTGACGGGGCCGTTTAAGCGAACAGTCGCGTTTACGCAAGTGGAACAAGCTTACCGGGATTCATAATTCCCAGCGGATCAAGCGCATTTTTAATAGCCCGCAATGCGGCAAGCCGTGCGGGCTCTGCTAGACGTTCGAACTCGGCAATTTTAGCCTGTCCAATACCATGTTCGGCGGACAGCGACCCGCCATATGCGCGCACCCGGTCGTAGACATAAGACGTGATGGCTTTGCCGTCGCCTTCATACCAGGATGTCATATCTATTCCGTCCGGGGCTTTGACATGGAAATGGATATTGCCGTCGCCCAAATGCCCAAAGGCAAGCGTTTTGGTGCCGGGATAGGTGCTTTCAATCACAGGGGATTCATCCTCAATGAAACGGGCCATCGCCGACACGGGGACGCTGATATCATGTTGCAGCGCAGGCCCCGCCGCGCGCTCGGCCTCTGCAATCGAATCGCGGATTTTCCAGAATGCTTCGGCTTGCGCGTCGCTGCTCGCAATGGTTGCGTTGCCCAGTAGATTTTCATGCATGGCCTTTTCCAACAATTGCGTGGCCAGTTCGCCGGGGGACATCTGTCCCGGATCATCCTGCACAAATTCCATCAGCGCGTGCCAGCCATGCGAGGTATCCAAGGGCGGCCGGGTTCCGGCGATATGGGTTGTCACGGCATTCAGCGCGCGCTGTGGCAGGATTTCGAAGCCTTCCAAGCGTTCCCGTCCGTGCCGCTGCATGAACAATAGCAAGTCATATGCTTGGGCCGGGCTGTCAACACCGGCCCACACGACGCATCGATCTATCAGGGCCGGGACCGTGTGTAAGACTGCCTTGGTGACGATACCAATCGTCCCCTCCGCGCCAATCAGCAGTTGTTTCAGATCATAGCCGCGATTGTCTTTTTTCAACGGTGCCATTGCGTCGTAGATCGATCCATCGGGCAAGACCGCCTCAAGGCCGGCCACGAGCATCCGCATGGTGCCGTGGCGGAGTACTTGCGTTCCACCGGCATTGGTTGAAATCAACCCGCCGACAGTGGCAGAGCCCTTTCCGCCCAAGGTCAGCGGAAAGCGACGTCCAATCGCCGCTGCGGCTTCGTGCAAATTCTGCAGAATAACCCCCGCGTCACAGCATATTAGCCCATCTTCCGCGTCCATCGCGGTGATGTTGTTCATTCGCCGCAAAGACAGGATGATCTGATGACCGCTCTTATCCGGCGTTGCGCCAGCGACCATCCCGCTATTGCCGCCTTGCGGAACCAGAGAAATCCGGTGCTTGGCCGCGAGCTTCACCACCGCGGCAACTTCTTGCGTATTGGCTGGCGAAAGCAACGCAGGGGCTGTTCCTGTAAATCGGCCGCGCCAGTCGGTCAGCCAAGGCGCAATCACGTCGGTTTCGTCCGAATAGCCCTTCGGACCCAAAATGTTGCGAAATTTCGATAAAATCTTTACATCTGGCACAGTTTTTTCCATTGTCCGAAACGGCCTTGGCTTGCAATTCATGATAGGTTCAACCCTATCGGGTAAAGCGATCCGAACTTCAACTTCATACCGGAATGTTTCTTGCGCACACTACTGGCCATCATCCTTTTTGCGGTCGCATGGACAACATTGCCGCCTAAGGCTTTGGCGCACTTTAAGATTGCCGCGATTAACAGTCCGTTCATGCCCTTGTTGGGGTTAAAGACCAACTTTAATCAGGTGCGTATTGACCAAAGCGTCATAATTCGATTTCCTGCCCCGGATTCAGTGCCGGCAACGGCGCGTGTGCAGCGACAGTCCGTGGACAAGATCAAATATAAGGAAAAAAAGATCGGCAAATGCCTTTGGTTCAATAGGCTCGCAGGTTCGCGCCCCGGTCCTGACCGCAGTCTGGATTTGGTGACGCGGGACGGCATTCTGATTCGTGCATATTTGGGTGACGGCTGCCTTGCCCGCGAATTTTACGCCGGCACCTATATGGAACGGTCATTTGACGGCAAATTATGCGTCCATCGCGATGTTTTGCATGCACGCACTGGCGCAAAATGCGATATCGACAAATTCAGGTTGCTGATCCCGCGCTAGCGTCCGTCCCATCGGGCATGTATCTTGACATTTCTTGCAGCAGCGACCAATGGCCACGCTCGTCTCTGTGAATTTGTTTCTGGCGGCGCTGCGCCATTTTTTCCGGATCACCCTATGCGTTTTGCCGATATCGGCCTGTCTGACGAATTGTTGAGAGCCTTGAGTGAGGCTGGCTATGACACGCCAACCCCAATTCAGGCTGCTGCTATTCCGCAAGTCCAGATGATGCGCGACATCATCGCTATTGCCCAAACAGGGACGGGCAAGACGGCAAGTTTCGTTCTCCCGATGATTGACGTGCTCGCCAATGGCCGCGCGCGCGCGCGGATGCCGCGCAGCCTGATATTGGAGCCAACGCGCGAACTGGCAGCGCAAGTTGCAGAAAATTTTGAAAAATACGGCAAATATCATAAGCTGTCGATGGCGCTTCTGATTGGTGGCGTGCAAATGGGGGACCAGGTCAAGGCGCTTGAAAAGGGCGTTGACGTTTTGATTGCTACCCCCGGCCGATTGATGGACTTGTTTGAACGCGGCAAGATTTTGCTGACTGGCTGCGAAATGCTCGTCATTGACGAGGCGGACCGTATGCTCGACATGGGCTTTATTCCCGATATTGAGCATATCTGCACAAAACTGCCAACAACGCGCCAGACTTTGTTGTTTTCGGCAACAATGCCCCCACCCATTAAAAAGCTGGCGGACAAGTTCCTGTCGAACCCCAAATATATCGAAGTGGCACGTCCGGCGACGGCGAACGTCAATATCGAACAGTTTTTGGTCAACGTGTCGCCTATGAAAAAGCGTGAGGTTTTGCGCGACCTTTTGCGGACCGAAAAAGTGTCGAACGCGATTATCTTCTGCAATCGCAAGACGACTGTACGCGAATTGAACACAAGCCTTCAACGCCACGGTCTTCGGTCTGGCGAAATTCACGGTGATATTGACCAGGCGTCGCGCCAGAAGCAGTTGGAAGCGTTCAAGAATGGCGACATTGACTTGCTCGTGGCATCCGACGTCGCAGCACGCGGGCTTGACGTTAAGGGTGTTAGCCATGTGTTTAACTTCGATGCGCCATGGCATCCCGACGACTATATTCACCGCATTGGCCGCACGGGCCGTGCTGGTGCCAAGGGTAAGGCATTTACATTTGTCACCAAGGCCGACGAAGAAGCGATTGAAAGCATTGAAAAGCTGATCGGCAATAAGATTGCGCGTCTGGGCAAAATAGAAGCACCCGCCGAGGGCGAAGAACGCGTGCCTGCAAAGCGGGGACGCCGAACACCTTCGGCTAAGGCCAAGCAAGCGCGGTCTGACACGCCTGAGGCATCAGCCCAAGCGCCAGAGCCAGTGCGTGAGAAAGCTGCGGCCAAGCCAGCGCGTGAAAAGTCACCGCCTAAGGCTAAAATCGCGAAGCCAGACCAGCCGAACGGGGCAGATGCAGGTGATGATGGCTGGAATGGGCCGATGCCGGGCTTCTTGAGCGTGGGTTTTAGCAGTTAAGCTGCACCGCATACGGCGCGATTGATCGGTCAATTTCAAAATTGCTTGTGCTTCGTCATCCTGAACTTGTTTCAGGATAACGCGTCAACGTAGCCTGTTATTCTGGAGCCATAGGCTGGCAGAGCCAAAACAAGTTCAGGATGACGATAGATGGCAAGAACAGTCACTTTCCTTCATCCCACAAAAAGGGCCCGCATCGCTGCGAGCCCTTTTGTAGTCAATTAGGCGATATGCTCAGAATTTGCCGCGAAGTGTTATGCCAACGGTTCTTGGTTCGGACAGGAACGCGGAGAAAAGCTGCGATGAATAGCTCGTTGCACTTCCAAATTCCTTCTGTTGCGCCAGTGAGCCTGTTCCAGACGCTTGTAATGGAGAGTTAAACGCAACCTGATCATAATTCTTATTCAACAAATTTTGCGCCCAGAGTTCGACGGCCCATTTTTGTTCGGGTCCGCGAAGCCCGATACGCGCGTTAAACACTGCGAAGCCATCTTGTACCTTCTCAGGCAGCAGATCGGATCCAGTGTTATAGTCTGAAGTCATGCGCGTATCGACATACACCAAGCCCGACAGGCCTGAGCCACCAATGTCTGGGGTCCATGCAACTGAACCCGTCACAACATATTTGGGAGCGTTCGAAAGATTGCTACCCGGAAGCTGGAAGAGTTCATTGGCAAGGGCGGTCCCTGTTGAGCGTCCTACCAGATCATTTTCATACTTGGTGTCTGAATAGGTAAAGCCCGCTGTTACTGCGAAATTTGGAGCAGGATACACAGACGCTTCAAGCTCAACGCCTTGCGAGATCACGCCCGGCTTAACATTTTTGGGATCGCAAGTGCCGGTCGCGCTCGACAGATCTTCATCGGCACCGCTTCCACCAATCAAATCGGTGCAGGCGTTAACGTTCTGAACAAGGAAAAACAGCCCGTTAAAGGTATTTAGCTGGAAGCTATCGAATTCCTGCCTAAATGCGGCAACATTCAAATTGAAGCGGCGTCCATTATATTTCACGCCTACTTCAAATGCGTTGACCTTTTCGGCATCGAAACGAAGGTTTGCAACGCTTGCAGGGGTAGGCGTAACCGTCGGCGATCCTAAAGCTGATGCGTCAAGATTGAATCCGCCCGCTTTATAGCCTTTTGAATAGCTTGCGTAGGTCAGCAAATCAGGCGTCGGTTTCCACGACAAGACGGCTGTGCCGGTAATTTGGTCGTCCTTTAAGCGGTCGTTCAAGGCCAGTGTATTCAACGCTGAGCTGAAATTGAACAGACAACTGAATAATGTAGAGCCGCCAAGCAGGGCACGCGTGGTTGCATTAGCCGTCCCTAATGTGGCCGCACCATTAGCAGCCTGTTGCGCCGTGCAGCCAGTATTGTTGTTATTGAAGCCTGCGCGCAATGTTTTGGTTTCATTTGTGTAACGCGCACCAAGCGTCAGATTAAACGTGTCGGTAAAACGAATGACATTATGCGTAAAAAATGCATAATTTTCGCTCTTTTGGTTAAATGCAGACACGGCGTTTCCGACGTTCCGAATATTTCCCAGACGCGTGAGAGATGCAATCAACTGCGAGGCGTCTGTCCCACCTGCTGCGTTCGCTGTGCCAAATGCGGCATTGAGAAAACCAATACCAGTTGGGCTGAGGCAGCCTGGGGCATTTACGCTTCGCAATGCGGGATCGTCATTACCCGGAGCCGGTCCGCCAAGAACTGCCGGGCGACCAACACCCGACACAAGACGGCAAGCCATAAACGCACCATAGTCGTTACCGAACTGAAGATTATCAAGCAACTCCAGCTTTTCGTTGGTGTAGAAACCCCCAATCAGCCAGTCTAATTTGTTGTCAAAAGCAGATCCTTGAAGACGCAATTCCTGCGTCAAGGTCTTGAACTGACGAAAAGCTGTGCCATCATTAGCCCGATAAAGCAGATCCACCGTCGAATAATCGACGTCACCAGCCTGGCTGGCCTTATACTCGCGATAAGCGGTAATTGAGGTCAGATTAGCTCCACCAAAATTCCAATTCAACTCACCTGAGATACCACCATCGGTTGTTTTGCCACCAAGCGTACGTCCGGGCGAAATAGCAACTTGGCGGCTGAAACGGTCGTTCGGCGTTGGAAATACAGCGCCAAAACCATTCAATATGTTGACCACACGGTTGGTTGCACGAATTCCGAAGTCTCCGGGTGCACCGGGTGTAGGATCGAATGTTTCATTGGTCGACCTGTAGACACCAGCACAGCAAGATTCCGTCCGTTTGGTGTAGTCGCCAATCAGTCGAAATGAGACAGCATCCGATGGCTCAAACAAAAGCTGGCCACGAACAAAGAAGCGGTCGCGATCATTTACGCGCTCACCCGTAGGTCCGGCTGCATTCACGACGCGGAAGAACCCGTCACGTTTTACATAAACGCCATCAATGCGCGCTGCGATAGATTCAGTAATGGGACCTGTGATACCTCCGGCGAAGCGATAAAAATCGTAATTGCCGTAGGTCGCTTCAGCAGTTCCGCCGAAATCGAACTCTGGCTTTTTGCTAATTACGTGAATCAGCCCTGCAGAAGCGTTGCGCCCGAAAAGGGTTCCCTGTGGTCCGCGCAAAACCTCGATACGGTCGATCTCACCAAGTTCGTTGAGGCCGATACCGCTTCGTGACCGATATACACCGTCTATGAAAACCGCGACGGAGCTTTCAAGGCCTGGATTGTCTCCGACCGTTCCAATACCACGGATACGGGCCGCACCATTTGCTTCAGTGCCTGTTGAAGATACGAGCAGCGACGGCGCGAGCTGGTTAAGTTGACGAATGTCATTGGCGCCAGAGTTCTGAAGCGATTCCGAATTAACAGCAGATACCGCCAGTGGCACATCCGCCAGCGCCTCGGTGCGCCTCGTCGCGGTGACAATGATATCACCTTGATCAAAAGTTTCCTGTTCGGCCTGAGGTGCGTCTTGCGCGAATGCCAAACTTGGGATCGTAAGCGCAATGCAGGCAGCTGATAATTTCAAGGCGTGACCGAGGGATTTTTCGTGTCGCAACATATGTTCTCTCCTATTTGACATCTTTTTACAATTTAACGAAAACGCGCACGAATGTCATCGGTGTTAACCGCCAAAATCAATAAATTATTATTGTGCGTCAATATTGCAACATTAGTGGCTTTTACGTCGCGGAAACGGTGCATTTTGGATTACAGTTCTCGCGCGCCATGCACAAAATGCTGCGCAGCAATGTGCTCAGAGCTTAACGAGCATTTTGCCGGTGTTCTCCCCGCTGAACAGTCCGATAAAGGCTTCAGGGGTTTTTTCCAGGCCGTCCTTCACGGTCTCGCGGCCTTTCACAGCGCCCGATTGAATGAGGGCCGCCATGTCTGCATTAAACTCTGGCACTTGGGCGTAGAAATCAGGGTAGAGGAAACCCTTAATCATAATCCTTTTGCCAATGATCATGGGCAGATATTGCATGGGCTGCGCCTTAAAGTCGTTGTAGACATCAATCATGCCGCAAATGGCAAAGCGCGCCCATTCCTTGGATGTCGCAAGCGCGGCGTCAAAATGTTCGCCGCCAACATTGTCAAAATACACGTCAATTCCGGTTTCGCCCATATCCTTCAGCGCCGTCATTAACTGCGGAAGTACCTTGCCCGATTTATAGTCAATCACGGCGTCCGCACCCAGTTCTTTTACCCACGCGCATTTGTCGGCACCACCCGCCGAGCCAATGACTTTCATACCCTTGGCTTTGGCAATTTGGGTCACTGTGGAGCCGACGGCACCGGCCGCAGCCGACACGAAGATCACTTCGCCCGCCTTGGCTTCAGCAACTTTAAGCAGGCCGAACCATGCGGTGCCGCCGGGCATACCGATGATGCTTAACCAATGTTGGTCTGGCACGCCCAAATCGGGCAGTTTCACCGGCGGCATTCCGGCAGGAGGCGTTTTGCCGCCGCCAAAGACGACAGTGTCACGCCAGCCCGCCATGTGCAGCACCTTTGCGCCAACGGGAAAATCGGCATTGTTGCTTTCGGTCACAGTGCCAACTGCGCCGCCAGTCATGGGTTCGCCCAACATGAACGGGTCAGCATAGCTTTTTGCATCGTTCATGCGTCCGCGCATATAGGGATCGACCGACAGCCAGCCATTGGTTACCCGAAACTCATCGGCACCCAAGGGCGTGTCGGAACGCTCAACAAGCGCAAAATTGCTGCTGTTCGGAAGTCCAACCGGGCGGCTAGCCAATGTCCATGCGCGCATTATCGTTTCTCTCCATTCATTTTTTCGTCTGCAGCATTTTTGTAGACAGGCCGTCCGCCCACCCACGTTTCCTTGACAGTTGCATGACGCAATTCTCGAGGGCTTGCAAGCAAAGGGTCGACATCAATCAAGATGAAGTCGGCATAATGCCCGGGCGTCAGCGAACCGAATTTGCCCTCTGCAAAAGCAGCATAGGCCGCGCCTGTCGTAAAACCCGCAAGCGCCTGTTCACGTGACACGCGCTCTTCTGGCCGCCAGCCGCCAAAGGGTTGGCCTTCGGCATCTTCGCGCGTTATCGCGGCGGCAAGGCCAGCAAAGGGATCCGCCGATTCCACCGGCACATCGGAACCAAAGGCGAGTTTACCCCCGGCGCGTGCAATTGACTGCCACGCATACGCGCCGTTCAGCCGCTCTGGCCCAAGCCGTGCCTCGGCCATCAAGCGATCTGATGTCTGGTGCACAGGCTGCATCGAGGAAATGATACCATGCTTGCCCAATTTTTGCAGATCGGCGGGATCAACGATTTGGACATGTTCAATCCGCCAGCGTTGATCACCCTTGTAGGTTTCGGACAATTCCTCAATCGCGCTGATGACTTCCGCATTGGCGGCGTCGCCAATGGCATGAACGGCGGTCTGGAAGCCGTCCATGGATGCGCGGACCATGAGGTTTCGGATTTCCGCGCTCGCCAGAAATTGGAGACCCGTTTGCCCAGCAGCATCAGCATAAGGTTTTTTCAACCACGCACCTCGGCTGCCCAAGGCACCATCGAGATATAGCTTCACCCCGCCAAGCCGAAGTTTGTCATTATACAACCATGGGCTTGGTCGGGGACCGGCAATTGCGACCATATTGTCGATGCCGCTCGCATAAGCGAATATTCGCAACGTCAACCAGCCAGCATCGCCTGCGCGGCGATAGCTTTGCCAGTCGTCCATAGTTGTGCCCATGTCGGCAATGGCGGTGATGCCAAAGCTATGGAGCTTCTTCTGCGCCTCTCCCAAGGCAATATCGCGCTCTAGCGGTTTGGGTGCGGGCACAAATTTGCCAACCAGAACCGCCGCGGCGTCAACAAATATGCCCGTTGGCTTTCCGCTGATAGTTTCGATACGCCCACCTGGCGGAGATTTTGTTGTCGCATTTACGCCAGCGATGTCCATCGCGCGACTATTTGCCCAGCCCGCATGGCCATCGACCCGCTCAAGCCAGACGGGACGGTCGCTGACAGCCACGTCAAGGTCTTGGGCCGTCGGGAAGCGGCCAAGGCCCCATTTTTCCTGGTTCCAACCGCGCCCAATAATCCAGCGGCGTTCGGGATATTTTGCGGCATAAGCCTTGATCGCGGCTTGTGCCTCGGCAAGGCTGTTGGTGGCAGAAAGGTCGAGCGTCAGCAATTGGAAGCCAAGGCCCATGACATGGCCATGCGCATCAATCAGACCGGGTAATAATGTCGCGCCGCGTCCGTCCAAGCGGAAATCGAGTTGCTTGGGAATCTTATCCTTTTTGGTGAGCAGCTCCGTCACCTTACCGTCGCTACCCACCAGCATGGCGTTAAAACGGATGACCTTGCCATCCTTGTCGAGCGTGATGCCGTTCACATTTTCGACAAGCCCGTCGGCGCATGCGGGCGATGCGGCAGTGCTCGCGAACAGGGCGA
>JAEMTM010000024.1:12361-17395 GCA_016462305.1 Sphingomonadaceae bacterium
TCGACAAGCCCGTCGGCGCATGCGGGCGATGCGGCAGTGCTCGCGAACAGGGCGAGGGCGATGATCCTCCCCGGAAAAAGGAGGGTGACCATCCGAGGAATATTTGAGGGGGTTATCCGCTTCGCGCTTGGTGTTTGAACACCAGCCCCCTCCGTCACGCGCTTTGCGCGCGCCACCTCCCCGTTTCGGGGAGGATTAGTAAAACCGTTCTTCATCATCCTTTAGGCAATCTTTTCACAATCGCACTGGTATCTAGCCTGCCCCCGCCCATATGCTGCACATCGGCGTAAAACTGATCAATTATTGCAGTGATGGGCAAAGTCGCGCCGACCGCGCGGGCTTCTTCGAATGCTAATCCAAGGTCCTTGCGCATCCAATCTACGGCAAAGCCAAAATCAAACTTATCCTCCGCCATCGTCGCCCAGCGATTGTCCATTTGCCAGCTTTGCGCCGCGCCGCCGGAAATGGCTTCATATACCTTTTCAACGTCCAGTTCAGCCGACTGCGCAAAACGCATGGCTTCGGACAAAGACTGGATGATGCCAGCAAAGGCGATTTGATTGCACATTTTCGTGATCTGGCCCGTGCCGGGGCCGCCGACATGTACGATACGTTTGGAATAAGCCGCGATAATAAGTGAAGCTGCCGCAACAGAAGATTCGGTCCCGCCACACATGATGGCCAAGGTGCCGTTCTCTGCACCCGCCTGCCCGCCGGTCACGGGCGCGTCGACGATTAATAACCCCCGCGATTTCGCCTCCACGCCGAGCTGGCGTGCAATCCGTGCGGAAACCGTTGTATGGTCAATATACAGGCTGCCCTTGGTCATCGCCGAGAATGCCCCGTCGCGGCCAAGCGTCACGCCCGACAGGTCGTCATCCGTGCCGACACAGCTAATCACGACCTCGGCGTCTTTGGCCGCGTCTGCTGGCGAAGTGGCAAGCGTGCCGCCATATGCTTCGACCCATTTTTCGGCCTTGGTGCGCGAACGGTTATACACCGTCAAATCATGCCCCGCCTGTTTGAGATGCCGTGCCATCGGGCCGCCCATGACGCCCAATCCGATAAAAGCTATTCTGGTCATTATTTGGTCTTAATGTCTGTTTTCAGTTAACACCAGATGCGTTAGGGCCATTTTATATGTCTGACTTATTGAACCTGGACCATGTCCGCGCCGCCCATGACCGTATCCGCGATTCCATCGTGGCAACGCCGACCCTGTACAGCCAGACTTTGTCGAAGCTGACGGGCGCAAATATTTACCTGAAGTTCGAAAACTTGCAGTTTACCGCCGCCTATAAGGAGCGCGGTGCGCTGAACGCGATCCTTCTGCTTTCGGAAGAACAACGCAACAGGGGCGTGATCGCGGCGTCGGCGGGGAACCATGCGCAGGGGCTGAGCTATCATGGTACCCGCCTTGGCATTCCAGTGACCATCGTCATGCCAGTGCCAACGCCAACGGTTAAGGTCATGCAGACCGAGAGTGTTGGCGGCAAAGTCGTGCTGTTTGGTGAGACTTTTGACGACGCCTACAAACATGCACGGCAGCTTGAGGCCGAGCAGGGTTTGACCTTTGTGCATCCTTTTGATGACCCGAATGTTGCCGCAGGGCAGGGTACCGTTGCGCTTGAAATGCTCGAGAGCATCCCGTCCCTTGATATGTTGGTCGTACCTATTGGCGGCGGCGGCTTGCTATCGGGCATGGGGACGGCGGCGCGCGCGTTGAAGCCCGATATTGGCCTCATCGGCGTGCAAGCCGAGCTTTACCCATCCATGTATGCTTTGCTGAACAATCTGGAAATGCCATGCGAAGGCGACACTTTGGCGGAGGGCATAGCGGTCAAAATACCCGGCGCATTCACCAGCGAAGTCATTCGCGAACTGGTCGACGAAATTGTACTTGTGAATGAGGCGGAATTGGAAACCGCGGTCAGCCTGCTGCTGCAGATTGAAAAGACCGTTGCCGAAGGTGCCGGTGCGGCGGGGCTTGCTGCGGTGATGGCCTATCCTGAGAAATTTGCAGGCAAGAATGTTGGCGTCGTCCTGTGCGGCGGTAATATCGATACGCGGTTGTTAGCAAACGTCCTTTTGCGTGATCTTGCGCGGTCCGGTCGCTTGGCGCGTTTGCGTTTGACTCTTCAGGACCGCCCCGGCGCGCTGTACAAGGTGATGCGTTTGTTCAACGAGCATAATGTCAACATCATCGAAATTTACCATCAGCGGATTTTTACGACCTTGCCCGCCAAGGGGTTGATCACCGACATTGAATGCGAAGCGCGGGATGCCAATCAATTACAAGGACTTGTTGATGGTTTGAATGTTGCGGGCTACAAGGTCGAGCGGGTAGAGCTTAACAAATAATCAGGCATCGCACGAAAGATGGTAAATGCGCTTTCCAGCATGGGTTGAGAGGTGCATAAACGGTAAATAAAATGTTACAGGCCAACGCCGCCCAGCGGAGAGAATATGAGCGCACCAGTCCGTTTTCCGCGATTTTTTGTAACCAGCCCTGGCCCTTGTCCTTATCTGCCGGGCAGAACCGAACGGAAAGTCTTTACCGAACTCAACGGCAACCACGCCGATGAACTGAACGAAGCGCTTGGTCGTATTGGTTTTCGCCGCAGTCAGAATGTCGCTTACCGGCCAAGTTGCCCGGACTGTAAGGCCTGCGTATCGGTGCGCGTGCGAACGGACGCATTCCGGCCTAACGCCACACAGCGCCGAATTTTGCGGCGCAACGCCGATCTGGTTGTTAGCGCCTGCCGCCCTTGGTCAACGACCGAGCAATATGACCTTTTAAGCCGCTATCTTTCCTCACGCCATCCCGACGGTGGCATGGCGAATATGGATGATGTGGATTATGCGGACATGGTCGAACATTCGCCGGTGCGCAGCCAAGTGATTGAATACCGGACTTCGCCGCGATTCGGCCGGATTGGCGAATTGGTCGGCGCGTGCCTGACCGATCAGCAGAGCGACGGCATGTCGATGATCTACAGCTTTTACAATCCGGAGATTGCGGGCCGATCTGGTCTTGGCAACTTCATCATCATGGACCATATCTTGCGCGCAAAGGCCGCAGGGCTTCCTTATGTCTATTTGGGCTATTGGGTGAATGGTGCGGAACGGATGCATTATAAGACCCGCTACAGGCCGTTGGAGCGCCTTGGGCCTGATGGGTGGGAATGTTTCGATCCCGATGCTGAGGTGCTATTGAACCGGCCGTGAGGCTGCGCCGTTCAGCCAAACAGCATCAGGACGAAGGCATTGAGAGGTGCCGTCAAACTCTGTCGGCAATCATGCGTGCAAGCCGCTCAACACCCTGTGCGTCTTCGGCATCAAAGCGGTTCAGTGTTGGGCTGTCGAGGTCAATCACCGCGATAACTGTGCCATTACGCCTAACAGGCACCACCAGTTCCGACGCGCTATTGGCATCGCAGGCAATATGGCCGGGGAAGGCGTGGACGTCTTCCACCAACTGCGTCTCGCCCGATTGCGCCGCGGTTCCACATACACCTTTGCCAAAGGGTATCCGAATGCAGGCCGCCTTGCCCTGAAACGGCCCAAGGACAAGTTCGCCATCGACCACGCGGTAGAAGCCCGTCCAGTTTACGTCCGGCAGATATTCCCATAGCAAGGCGGCGATATTCGCCATATTGGCGACGGCATCAGGCTCACCGCTGGTCAACGCATCGGCAGCGCGGACCATTTCTGCGTAGACTTCGGATTTAGGTGCTGTGGCATCAACTTCAAACCTGTGCATTATCTTGCCTTATCAATCGAAACTGACCTTGCCACGGCTTTTCTTGATCGTGGATCGGCCCTTTTTGGCATCAACCCGCTTTGCCTTGGCGGCTTTGCTTGGTTTGGTGGCGACGCGGCGGGGTTGGCGGATATGGGCGCGGTCGATCAGATCGATCACACGCGCACGGGCATCCTGCCGGTTGGCCTCCCGCGTGCGGTGACTGCGTGCTGTGACAATCAGTTCACCCGATAATGTCATCTTGCTACCCGCCAGGATTTTCAACTGGCGAAAGGCATAAGGTTGCAGACCCAGCGCATAGACATCGACACGCAATTGGCAGGCGGTGGCGACCTTGTTGACATTCTGCCCGCCCGGCCCGGTGGAGGCCAAGAAGGTTTCTTCAAGATATTCTTCGGGAAGGTCAAAGGCCATAATGACGGCTGTAACAGCCATCACCACATTTTGCCAATATCACACGCATGGATTAACGCGAGTCCACCAGAACGATCTCGGCTTCTTCCATAGCCGTGATCATGATCTTACCTTCGCCGATGGCCACACCGTCGCGGGCATTCGCACGCTGCCCGTCGATTTCAATCGCGCCGGTTGCCGCCACCATATAGGCATGACGCTTTGCGCCGACAGCATATTCCAGGCTGTCACCCGCTTTGATCGTCGCGCCGAGCACGCGGGCGTCGGTGCGGATGGGCAAGGCGTCATTATCTGCGTCAAAGCCGCTGGCAAGGATTTGCCACGCACCCGAACGATCACCCTTGGGAAATGGCTTTGCGCCCCAGCTTGGCGCTCCGCCGGTTTGGCTGGGTATGATCCATATCTGGAAAAGCGTGGTGGGTTCATTCTCCAGATTATATTCCGTATGCCGGATGCCGCTGCCCGCGCTCATGACCTGCACATCGCCCGCCGCCGTGCGACCTTCATTGCCAAGACTGTCCTTATGCGTGATCGCGCCGGTGCGGACATAAGTGATGATTTCCATATCGGCATGCGGATGGGGCGGAAAGCCCGACTGCGGCGCAATCACATCATCATTCCACACGCGGATTGCACCCCAGTCCATCCGTGCAGCGTCGTGATAGCTGCCGAAAGAAAAATGGTGATGGGCGTCAAGCCAGCCATGGTTTGCCGCGCCCAGCGTTTCAAAAGGACGAATTTCAAACTTGGTCTTTGTGTCGGTCATGTCACGCGTGCCTTTCGCAGGGTGTAATATAATTCGCCGCCTCGCGATAGGATTTGATCGGGGAGGGTTTTGACATCGGTTTGGGTATCGC
>JAEMTM010000024.1:17495-18602 GCA_016462305.1 Sphingomonadaceae bacterium
CCGCCTCGCGATAGGATTTGATCGGGGAGGGTTTTGACATCGGTTTGGGTATCGCTGCGTTGCCCGACAGCAGTCTGCGGGCGGGTAAGCGTCGCGATTTCATGCGGCGCAGCTTGCGATCCGGCTTTGGCATTGCGGTAGTGCCTGATGTCATTGTCGCGGAATAACTCGCCAATCAAACAATCGTTCCAATATTGACAGACTGGCAACCACGGGCTGTGGCGTTGCACTTGGTTACCCCGCCGGACACTGTAACCATTGAAAAATAGTGATTTTGTGAAAAAAATATCACAACCTGCGGAAATCCTAGCATTAACACCAAATTAACCCTTTCAAGTTGATTCCTATTATGGTTCATAACGTTCGAAGCTCTGCTGGTTAAATCTGCGCGGTTTCGGGGGATCCAGGCGTTTGGAATAGGGTTTTGCCCATGCGTGTTCTTTTGATTGAAGATGAACCTACCACAGCGAAGGCCATTGAAATGATGCTCGCGACGGAAGGGTTCAACGTCTATACGGCTTACTTGGGTGAGGAAGGCCTCGATCTGGGCAAGCTTTATGATTATGACATCATATTGCTCGATTTGAACTTGCCCGACATGCACGGATATGACGTCTTGAAAAAACTGCGCGTTGCCAAAGTGCAAACGCCAGTGTTTATTCTTTCAGGCATTGGTGACATGGAAACCAAAGTCGAATCCTTTGGCTTTGGGGCCGATGATTATGTCACTAAACCGTTCCATCGCGAAGAACTGGTCGCGCGCATCCACGCGGTTGTGCGCCGCTCCAAAGGCCATTCGCAATCCGTCATCCGCACGGGCAAGTTGGCTGTGAACCTCGACGGCAAAGCCGTTGAAGTCGATGGCAGCCGCGTGCACCTTACGGGCAAGGAATATGCGATGCTTGAGCTGTTGAGCCTGCGCAAGGGCACCACGCTGACCAAGGAAATGTTCCTGAACCATTTATATGGCGGCATGGACGAGCCTGAATTGAAAATCATCGACGTCTTCATCTGCAAGTTGCGCAAGAAATTGGCTCTGGCGTGTGGCGGTGAAAACTACATCGAAACGGTGTGGGGCCGTGGCTATGTTCTGCGCGATTTCGACGA
>JAEMTM010000138.1 GCA_016462305.1 Sphingomonadaceae bacterium
CTCCCCTCCCGCAGGCGGGAGGGGTTGGGGGTGGGCATCCAGCAGCAATGGAAAGAGCATTCAACTCCAGAAACACAAGACGCGCTCGTGACCTGCGAAAACAGGGTGCGCCCGCCGAAATAAAGTTATGGCAACACTTGTCAAAGCGCCAACTGGATGGATTTAAGTTTAGCCGCCAAATGCCGATTGGGCCGTATTTCGCAGACTTTGTTTGTCGGTCAGCAAGGCTCGTTGTCGAAATTGATGGCCCTTCCCATGACGCGCAGGTTGAGTATGATTGCGACCGTACCGAGTGGATTGAAGCGCAAGGGTATCGGCTGATCCGATTTACGAATGGGGATGTGATGCAGAATTTGGAAGGGGTGCTTGTGATGATCGGTCAGGTTTTGGCCGAAATGTCGCTGCCCACCCCTAACCCCTCCCGCCTGCGGGAGGGGAACATCAACCAATGACCCTTACCCCACAATGGCTGGATGAATTACGTGCGCGGATCACGCTTTCTGCGTTGATTGGCCGCACCGTCAAGATCACCAAGGCTGGCCGCGAGTTTAAGGCATGCTGCCCATTCCATAACGAAAAATCACCCAGCTTCACGATCAACGATGAAAAGGGTTTTTACCACTGTTTAGCTGGCGAGACGGTTGTAATGACCGATCAGGGTCGGTTTCCAATTTCTGCTCTATCGGGCAAAAGCCATTTGGTGCTGTCGCGCAAGGGACAATGGATCCGTGCTAATTTTGACAGTTATGGCGAACAGCGGCTCTGGAAAATTTCGCTCTCGCGCAACGGTGTTAAGAAACAGATTTTTGCGACATCCGGCCATCGGTGGTTCGTGCATGATCGGGTGTCGGAATATCTAACCACAGACCTTAAACCCGGATATGCGTTGCAGTCCGCTCTTCCCAATGTCCGGCAGGACTGGTCGCTTGACCCCGAAGGCATCCGCCATGGCATCGTTTATGGCGACGGCACGATGTATAAAGGCGTCTACGGTACGTTGAACCTGCATGGCGAAAAAGATGTGCAGCTACGCCAGTATTTTCCGGAGCAGAAGCATCATATCCACGAACGTGAAGGCGGTGCGCTTTATCTGAGAATTTATGGCGGGCGTGCCTTTGAGGATATGAAGGCGTTACCCAAAAATGGTGCTTCGCAGTCTTATCTTCTGGGTTTTCTGGCTGGTTATTTGGCCGCCGACGGGCATGTGGCCAAAGACGGAACGGTCATGCTGAATTCGTCCAATGCAGAAACGCTGGAAGCCATAAGGGACATCTGCACGGCGCTTGGCATTACCACCTACGGACGCACAACATTGTGGCGAAAAGGTTATGGGAAAACCCCGTCCGCATTGCACCGAATCCATTTCGTAAATTCGGGTTTGGCTGAAGAATTATTCCTGCTGTCCAAGGCGCGGCAGCGGTTCGCTGCAAGTAGAAAAAAATTTGCTCGGCTGCGCTGGGTCGTTTGTTCAGTTGAAGAGACCGACAGAGTCGAGACGGTCTATTGCGCCGACGTACCGAAAGAACATGCCTTCGCGCTGGATGACAATATCCTGACCGGCAATTGCTTTGGCTGTTCCGCGCATGGCGATGCCATTCGCTGGATGACCGACCAGCGCGGCCTGTCTTTCATGGATGCCATTAAGGAACTGGCGGCGGAGGCCGGGATGGAGGTCCCTGCCGCTGATCCGAAGGCAGCTCAACGGGCCGAGAAGGCAAACAGCCTGTATGACGTCATGACGGCAGCGCAGGCTTGGTTTGTCTCGCAGTTGCTTGGCGTTGAGGGGTCCGCCGCGCGGGGTTATCTTAAGCAACGCGGGTTTACGGAGCAGATAATCCGCGACTTTGGTTTTGGCCTCGCGCCCGACAACCGCACTGGCTTAAAAACCGCGCTCAAACAATTTGGCGACCCGATGTTGATTGAGGCAGGGTTGCTTATCTCGGTCGATGGCAAGGCACCCTATGACCGGTTTCGCGGGCGGCTGATGATACCGATCCGTGATCCGCGGGGCCGCGTGATTGCCTTTGGAGGCCGGATTTTGGGCGAAGGTGAGCCGAAATACCTCAACTCACCTGACACGCCTTTATTCGACAAGGGCCGCACGCTTTACAATCTGGACAAATGTTCTCCTGCTTCGCGCCAGACGGGCCGCGTGATTGTGGTTGAGGGCTATATGGATGTCATCGCCCTTGCGCAGGCGGGCTTTGCCGATGCTGTGGCACCTTTGGGCACCGCGCTGACCGAACAGCAGATACAGATGCTGTGGCGGATGACAGAAAAGCCTTCATTGTGTTTTGACGGTGATGCTGCCGGGCAAAAAGCCGCCATGCGCGCCGCTTTACGCGCACTGCCATTGTTGAAACCCGGCCATAGCCTTCAGTTTGTGACCTTGCCCGAAGGACAAGACCCAGACGATCTGGTTAAGGCATCGGGTGCCAATGCCCTCAATATGCTCCTAGAAGCCTCTCAGCCGCTCGTAGAGAGGTTATGGCAGGCTGAGGTAGGTGCGGCCACCCTCAGCACGCCAGAGGACCGTGCGGGGCTTAAACAGCGTTTAGGCGCGCATATGGCAAATATCACGGACGGAGAAATTCGTCGCCATTATGCCGATGCCTTTCGCGAGCGGTTCGACAATCTATTCGCGCCGCGACGCAGCACTGCATTTACGCCATCTGCACCTTTTGTGCGCGGACAAAAGCGCGATTGGCGCAAGCCGCCAATTTTACCGCCGGGCGCTGAAACCAAAAACTTCAATGCCAAGGGTTCGGACTTTCTTATCCAGGGTATATTGGCGGCGCTGCTGCGTCATCCTGCGCTTATTGCACAACATCATGAGGCGCTGAGCGACTTCGTTCCGCCCGACCCGAATCATGCGGCTTTGCTCAACGTGATGCTCAACGAATCTTTTAGCAAAGAAACGCTTGATACCGAGGGGCTAATTACCATATTGAGCGAGAAGTTGTATAATGTCGCGTCGGCACTGCTCCACAGCAATATTAAGGTTTTTGCCTTTAACCGCAGGGAGTTCGGTACGGGGGGCGACGGATTTTCTAACGCTTCAAAAAATTTGGGTGAAGCAATCAGGCTCATGAAGCAGCGCCCTGCGCTGGAAGAAGCTCTGGAACGCGCCACGCAGTTGGCGAGTTTGGAGGTGACTGAAGCAACTTTTGCCGAACAGCAAAGGTTGCGACACGAGAAAAAGGTATTTGACGAGCGTATCATCGAATTTTTTCGGCGTGATGCGGATAGTTTATAAGTTTATCGGGGAATTATTTTGGCAAGTCGCGCAAATGAAAACGAAGAAGATATTGGCGAAAACGGTGATGCACCGCTGATCGACCTGAATGATGCGACCGTAAAAAAACTGCTCGCCAAGGCCAAGCGCCGGGGTTTCCTGACCTATGATGAACTAAATGCGGCACTGCCGCAGGATCAGATGTCGTCCGAACAGATTGAAGACGTCATGTCGGCGATTAACGACATGGGCGTGCAGATTGTTGAGAATGACGAAACCAGCGACGATAATGAGGAGGATGCCGAGGAAGAAGTCGAAACCATCGACAATGTCTCCGAAAATGATCCCCGTTCGCTGACGAACACGATCAAGAAAACGGGCACTGGCGAACGCACCGATGACCCCGTGCGTATGTATTTGCGTGAAATGGGCGCGGTGGAATTGCTGTCCCGCGAAGGCGAAATCGCTATTGCCAAGCGAATCGAGTCTGGTCGCGACACCATGATTTTGGGCCTGTGCGAAAGCCCGATCACTTTCCACGCGATCATCGACTGGTCCAATGCGCTTAATGACGGCGAAATGCAGTTGCGCGAAATTCTTGACCTCGACGCGATGCTTTCGAAAGAGCCTGCCCCTGAATCGCTGACCGAAGATGGCGAAGAAGAAGGCGATGGCGAAATCAGCGAGAAGACCGCCGGTCCTTCCTATAAAGAGGAAGAGGAGGTCGAAGACGAGCCCGAAGCGGTGAGCGACGATGATGAAGACATGACGGAGCGACGCTCGCGTCCTGTCGAGGAAGAGGAAGAAGATAACACCCTTAGCCTCGCGCAAATGGAAGAGGCATTAAAGCCCGCTGCGCTTGAGCGTTTCGCCAAGATCACGTCGCTGTTCAAAAAATTCTCAAACATTCAGCTTGAGCGCATGCGCGCCCTGAACGCAGGGGAAGAATTTTCCACAGCTTCGGAAAACAAATATCACAAATTGCGTGAAGAATTGACCGCAGAAGTGGAAAGCGTTCAGTTCCATGCGAACAAGATAGAATATCTGGTCGATCAATTATATTCATTCAACCGCCGCCTGACGGCGTTGGGTGGTCAGATACTGCGCTTGGCGGAACGGCATAAGGTTCCGCGCAAGGCCTTCCTTGACAACTATATGGGTCATGAGCTGGATGAGAATTGGCTCGCCGAAGTGTCAAACATCGACAAGAAATGGACGGCCTTCGCAACGAACGAAGCCGAAAGCGTCGAACGCATCCGCAGCGAAATCGCCGACATTGCCGCCAATACCGGCATGTCACTTGGCGAGTTCCGCCGTATCGTGAACATGGTGCAAAAGGGTGAGCGCGAAGCACGCATCGCGAAAAAGGAAATGGTTGAGGCGAATTTGCGCCTCGTGATTTCCATTGCCAAGAAATACACCAACCGTGGCTTGCAGTTCCTTGATCTTATTCAGGAAGGCAATATCGGCCTGATGAAGGCGGTCGATAAGTTCGAATATCGCC
>JAEMTM010000139.1:0-4450 GCA_016462305.1 Sphingomonadaceae bacterium
CCCGTCCGCAGAACCTCAACGAGCGCGTCGCGCGCCATATTAACGCGCGGATGTCTTAGCGAGGCCTTGGCCCATACTAGATAAAAGGCGTTGGTTGGTGCGACGATTGGCGCATGGATCTCAACAAGCAAGCCTGCGGCCCGTTCCGACAAGGTTAAATAATCCGGAAGGACCGTCCAGCCAAGCTCTGCACACAGGCCGATGCGCAAAATCCGCAGGTCGGGTACGGTAAGGGTCGGAAGTCGCGATAGCTCGATATGGTTTGATTCCAACCACGTACGCATCAAAGGCCGGTCGAGGTCATAGGCAAGATGCGGCACGGTGTTCAGCGCTTGCCAAAGCGGCTTTGTGGCGATCCGTGCCGCTACCGCAGGTGCGGCAACGGCAAGCAACGCCTCCTCGCCGAGGCATTGATAAGCGAGGCGGTCGTCGGTCGGTTGTGAGGACATGATACCGAGATGAACCTGATCGTTGATCAGCATGCCATAAAGTGCATCGCGCCCGCCAATATGGAGGCGTAAATCCAATCCGGCGTCGAGCAGCGGGCCAAGCCGAGGGACGATCAAATCGCTAAATAGGTCCGACGGTGCAGCGATATGAATGGTGCCCGAAATATTCGCCGAGCGTGCCCGCGCCGAGGCAAACGCGGCCTCGGCGGTATCGAGGCTGCCACCGACTGAAGCAGCAAGATCGTCGGCTATCGCGGTTGGGTGCACACCGCGTGAATGGCGACCGAATAAAGGATGGCCGATCTG
Source organism: Sphingomonadaceae bacterium (assembly GCA_016462305.1). Lineage (GTDB taxonomy): Bacteria > Pseudomonadota > Alphaproteobacteria > Sphingomonadales > Sphingomonadaceae > Sphingorhabdus_B. The sequence goes on from JAEMTM010000139.1 coordinate 756, forward strand.
CGCCTCGAGCGAGGCAATATGTTGAGAGGCGGCGGGCTGCGTAATGCCGAGTGCACGGGCCCCGTCGCTAAGGGAGCGGCGGCGATAGACTTCGATGAACGTGCGTAATTGTGATAGCGACATATCGTTTCATAACAAATTTTATGGCTGATCACTATAATCTTTAGATTTTGCAATGCGCAATCCGTTCTAGTGAGCCCCCGTAGCTCGGGGACGAAATCATGATACAGCCAATACTCAAAGATTCGACGGTGGAACGCTTTCTGCCCCAGATTGCCGACGCGGTCGGTTCAGACCTTCCGGCGTACCGCAACCATATTTATCGCGTTCTTAGCTATGCCCAGCATTTCTTGGGAGATGATCCGCGCGGTCGTGAACATATCGCCTTTGGGCTCGTCTTTCACGATGTCGCAATGTGGACCGACCACGAACTCGCTTATCTCGAGCCATCCGAAGCCGTGGCCGAGCGCGTGCGCCGCGAACATGCGCCGCACCTTGATGGGCGTCTGGTGGCAGACATCATCCACTGGCATCATAAGCTGCGCCCCTTCGAGGGTGCCGATGCCCATGTGGTCAATGCGGCGCGTAAAGCGGACTGGATCGATGCCAGCCAGGGCTGGGTACGCAGCGGCGTATCCAAAGACGATATTGCTAGAATCGAAAAGGCCATTCCGGTGCTTGGCTTTCCCGACATACTTATGCGGCTGGCGAAGGACCTGCGTCACGGCAACCAACTCGCCGGACTATGGCGAGTCCTAACGAACGTTTACAAGCTATAAAGGATCGGTCCGTTGACGGAGCCTGCGTTTTTGTAAGTTGTTTGGTTTCAAATATACGGCGCGTGCGCGGAATTTTACAATTTCATCGCGTTGCCAGATCAGTCACTTCGGCGGTTGATGGCATTGAGTATATTAGGAAACTCCTAATGCCTATTGCCATTCGCTGCATGTTGAGCAGCTTTATGCCGCCGGGTCGAGGTCGAAGCTCGCGTCGTCAAACACTTCGAGTTGGTCAGGCCTTGGCAAAGTGTTATTCCCTTTCAGGCGGGCGAGAAGATAGGCCACGGCGAGCACCATTTCTGCGGCGTCATAAGGCTTGGGCATCGATCCAATCGCCACGGTTTTGGCCGAGCTTGCCCGGCTGACCTGTCCGCTGATGAGCAAGACCGGTATCCCCATTGCCTCGAGATGCTCCGAAAGTTCAATGCCATCGTCGCGACCCGCGAGCCGGATGTTAACCAACGCCAGATCCGGCTTTTCAGCTTTGGCAACCTCCAGCGCATGGGCGTGACGATCCGTCAGGTCGAGCACCTTGTATCCCGCATTCTGCAATTCGTCTCGCAAGAGTATCGCCACGAGCGCCTCGTCCTCGACGATCATCAGAGTTTGATTCGTCTTGCTCTCTTTCGCGGCTGTCATGATCATTCCTCTTTTCGTTAGCTTTTGATCGCGCTGGACGCCGGATGCGCCCCCGCGGGCGGCGCGTGCATCGTTTCCGGGTCATCCTCCACCAAAGCGACCCGCCTATGTGTAATGGAAACCTGAGTGCCTGGGTGCGCGGCGGTTATTTCCACCGAAGCATGCAACTGCGCGGCCAGCGCCGCAACGATGCTGGTGCCCAGCCCGGATCGGACCGGCGCGGTCATAGGCATGCCTGCGCCGTCGTCGCGCACGCAAAGAACCCAGTTCGGCCCGTGAAAGTTATAGTCGACCGTAATAATTCCCCGCCGTCCGTCGGGAAAAGCGTGCTTGAGCGCGTTGATCACCAGCTCGGTGACGATCAAGCCCAGGCTCACCAACACCCGAGCTTCGACCGTGTCCTCCCCACCTTTTACCATCAATGCAATTTGGTCGACATCGCCGATCAAAGACGCCGAGATGCTTTCACATAGTCGGGTGAAATAGGTATGCACATTGATGTCGCCGTCTTCGGAAGTTGACAACAGCCGTTCGAGAGCGGCCACGGACATCACCCGATGATGTGCATTTTCCAAATGGCCGCGTGTCTCTTGCGAATTAGTCGTTCGCGCATCATGCAGTAATACGCTGGCGATGATCTGCAGACTGTTCGCGACCCGATGGCGAACCTCCTGCAACAGGACTTGGTTTGCGCGGGCGGATTCTTCTTTCAGCGTCGCGTCGGTCCGGGCGTGGGTGACATCCGATACGGCGACAAGGATACGGGTCTGTTCAAGATCGAGATACGTCAACCGGCTCGCCTGAACGATCAAATGCCTAACTGGCCGTTGCGGCTGTTGCAGGTCAATGTCTCGGGCGGCTGGCTTGCCTTCACCAGACAAGGTTGCGGCCAAATATGACCGCAATTCCGGATTATCCCATGTGCCGCCATCCAAGGCATAGAGCGGTTGCCCCGTCACCTGCGCCGCGTCAACGCCGTAAACTGAACAGAAGGACATACTCGCGGCGATGATAGTGCATTGGCCGTCCAAAAGCAGCAACGGCGCAGGCGATGACCTGACGATAGCCAAAGTCAGGCTCAGCGCTATGTCTTCAGGGCTATGTTTTTCGCTGGACATCATAAGCCTTCGAGAACCGGGGACTCGCGAAACGAGAGCTTGAGGCCGACAGGTCGCGATCGTCGAAGGGCGCAGGTGAACTCCCCTCACGGCTTTCGCATGAACGGATAATGCTTGGCTGCGGGTAAAGTTCCAGCCTTGAGAAATGCCGCACAGTTATTACGATGATGCGGCGGACGGCGCACTGTTGAGTTGATTCGGGCTTTCGGACCCTTCAGAATAATTTAGTGCACTGTCGCGGTAATTGCAGGAGTTATAGAATGCGATCAAACTGGTGTAGCTTTGCGGCCCTGTTGCTCCTGGCGACATATTTGCACATGCCGGCGCATGCGGAACCGCCATCGTCGGAGGAGACGGTTGATAAAGAAATCACAGTTATCGGTCTGATAGATAAATATGAATTTAGCGCAAAAACTCTGCGCAGTATTCAGGCGGCTTATGCCAAGAATCGGCATTTAGCGCCGCAAGCGCCATTGCGTTTTCGCGTCGAGGACGCTTCCAAGGCTGATGTGGCCTTGCGCTTCTGGCTCAGCACGGGAGATGATATCGTCGATCTTCCCATAAGTGCTGACGGCATGGTCGATCTGTCGAACATAGTCGTGACAAAAGAGACCAAGCTCAATTCAAATCGCCCCAAGGGACGTTTGCATCTTCGGCCTAAAATATTTTCGCCGAGCACCTCGAACCAAGCACGTCGTCTGGGTGACCTCCGGCTGGAATGCCGAATAATGTGGGCAATGGTGGAGTCCGAAATACCGCTACCGATTAAGGTGACCTTCGCATGGGTGGGTAATCCCTGTGCTTCAAAAAAAATTGGTATATACTATATGGAACCGTTTCTGTTGTCCCGCGCCACTGTTGAGTATGAAGGCAAAACACAGTCGGTACCGATCAGTAAACGGGATAGCTACCGTCCGCCAATTTATGACAAGAAAGTGCCCGATGAAGCCGTAGTGCGGTTATACCCCTAATGCTTGGAATTACGGTGATGTTGTGGACGGCGCACTGTTGAGTTGATTCGGGTTTTCGGACCTTCAGAATAATTTAGTGCACTGTCACTGTGATTTTAATTTAGAATAATTTAGTGCACTGTCACCGTAATTCCAAGAAAGTGCCCGATGAAGCCGTAGTGCGGTTATACCCCTAATGCTTGGAATTA
>JAEMTM010000139.1:4550-4735 GCA_016462305.1 Sphingomonadaceae bacterium
CGGTGATGTTGTGGACGGCGCACTGTTGAGTTGATTCGGTTTTCCGAACCTTCAGAATAATTTAGTGCACTGTCGCGGTGATTTTAATTTAGAATAATTTAGTGCACTGTCACCGTAATTCTGTCACCGTAATTCAATTCCACCTGCAGGAAACAATCGACCATGAATGAGCCAGCCGTTGCACC
>JAEMTM010000140.1 GCA_016462305.1 Sphingomonadaceae bacterium
ACTGTCGCGGTTTATTCCGATGCTGATGCGCGCGCGCCCTTTGTGCAGATGGCGGATGAGGCGGTGCATATTGGGCCTTCGCCGGCGGCGCAGTCTTATTTGCTGGCGGACAAGATCATTGCGGCGTGCAAGCAAACGGGTGCGGAGGCGGTGCATCCCGGCTATGGTTTTCTGTCCGAACGCACGAGCTTTGCCGAGGCTTTGGCCAAGGAGAATATTGCGTTCATCGGTCCGCCCGTGAACGCGATTGCCGCGATGGGCGACAAGATTGAGTCCAAGAAACTGGCGATGGCGGCGGGGGTCAATGTCGTCCCCGGCTTTGTCGGTGAGATTGACGATACCGAACATGCGGTGCGGATTTCTGAAGAAATTGGCTATCCAGTGATGATGAAAGCCAGCGCGGGCGGCGGCGGGAAGGGGATGCGGCTTGCGTATAATGAGCAAGATGTCCGCGAAGGCTTTGAAGCGACCAAGCGCGAGGGGCTGAATTCATTCGGCGATGACCGCGTGTTTATCGAGAAGTTCATTCTGAACCCACGCCACATCGAAATTCAGATATTGGGCGATCAGCATGGTAATATCCTCTATCTGAACGAACGCGAATGTTCGATCCAGCGGCGGCATCAAAAGGTTGTGGAGGAAGCGCCTTCGCCCTTCGTCACGCCCAAGATGCGCAAAGCAATGGGTGAACAATGCGTGGCGCTGTCACGCGCTGTTGGCTATTATTCCGCCGGAACGGTTGAGTTGATCGTATCGGGTGCGGACCCGAGCGGTGAGAGCTTCTACTTTCTTGAGATGAACACGCGGTTGCAGGTGGAGCACCCGGTCACTGAGTGCATCACGGGCATTGATCTGGTCGAACAGATGATCCGCGTCGCCGCCGGTGAGAAACTCAGCATGACGCAAGACGACATCAAAATCGACGGTTGGGCGATTGAAAACCGCGTCTATGCCGAAGACCCCTATCGCGGCTTTTTGCCGAGCACGGGACGGTTGACGCGCTATCGTCCGCCGCTTCATTCCTCCCCGGAACGGGGAGGGGGACCAGCGAAGCTGGTGGAGGGGCAGGGGCAGAGTAAAACGACCCTTCGGCCTAATGAGACTTCTCCCTTACCCCTCCAATATCCTGGGGATGGTTCCCCTCCTTGTGCCGGGTATGAAGCGCGCGGCATCAACGGCATCCGCGTCGACGACGGCGTAGCCGAAGGCGGCGAAGTTTCGATATTCTACGACCCCATGATCGCCAAGCTGATCACTTGGGGGGCGACCCGCGATGAGGCCGCCGACTTGCAAATCGCTGCGCTTGACCGTTTCGAAATAGAGGGCCTTGGCCACAATATCGATTTCGTCAGCGCCATCATGCAACATCCACGATTTCGTTCGGGCGAACTCACGACAGGCTTCATTGCCGAAGAATATCCAGACGGTTTCCACGGCGCACCCGCCGATGCAGAATTGATCAAAGCGCTCGCCGCAATCGCTGGTTTTGTGGCGACGGCGGAGGCCGACCGCGCGCGGCATGTCGATGGTCAATTGGGCGATACGCTTGACCCGCCAGCGCGTTGGCACGTTTCTATCGGCGCGGCGGTCCATCATATTGATATGGTCGATGGCGACATGCACGTCGATGGTGTGCCTTTCGATCTGTCGATGGAATATGACCCCGGAGATCGCTTGATTGAAGCGGAGATTGGGGAAGAGGAACTCGCGGTCAAGATCACTAAAACGCGAACCGGATTTCATCTGACGACACGCGGTGCAACGCATGTCGCCCGCGTCCTGCCGGGTCACATCGCGCATCTTGCCGCGCATATGATACAAAAAATCCCGCCAGATCTGTCCAAATTCCTCATTTGCCCAATGCCCGGCTTGCTCACGACCTTACATGTAGGGGCGGGTGACATAGTTGAGGCGGGCCAACCACTTGCGGTGGTAGAGGCGATGAAAATGGAAAATATTTTGCGCGCGGAAAAATCCGGAACGGTAAAGTTGATCAATGCGCAGGCCGGAGACAGCCTGGCCGTTGATGCGGTGATATTGGAGATGGAGTGAACCCGCTTGTAAGTGCCGACATTGGCATTAAAACAAGCGCAAAGGGTTATTAGGGGAATATCATGACCAACACTGCCGAAACTGAGGTCGTACTTGATCCAAAGCGCGACCGCTTGGTCATTACAGCATCGTCACTCGGCACGGTTTTCGAATGGTATGACTTTTTCGTTTATGGCATTTTGGCGGCGTTAATCGGAAAGCTGTTTTTCCCCGCCGACAATCCGACCGCCGCGACTTTGGCATCGCTGGCGATCTTTGGCGCTGGCTTTGGTGTGCGGCCATTTGGCGCAATATTGTTCGGCTATTTCGGCGATAAGATTGGCCGCAAATATACGTTTCTTGTCACCATAACGCTCATGGGTGTTGCGACTGCGGCGATTGGATTGCTGCCGACGTTTGAAACCGCAGGGATATGGGCCGCAGGCTTGCTTTTGCTTATGCGCTGTCTTCAGGGACTGGCGCTTGGCGGCGAATATGGCGGGGCGGCCATTTATGTTGCCGAACATGCACCAGACGGCAAACGTGGCCAATATACCAGTTGGATTCAGGCATCGGTCGCTGGCGGCTTTCTGCTCGCGGTCATTGTCGTGCTGATCACGCGCCAGTCCATGAGCACCGAGGCGTTTGAGGCATGGGGTTGGCGCGTGCCGTTCTTAACCTCGATTTTGTTGCTTGCGATCTCCCTCTACATGCGTCTCAAATTGTCGGAAAGCCCCGTTTTTAAGGCGATGAAGGCCGCTGGCACGACATCCAAAAACCCGTTTCTGGAGAGCTTTCAATATCCGGGCAATGTGGGGCGTATTTTCGTCGCATTATTCGGCGTTGCCGCCGGGTTGACCGTCATTTATTACACGTCGCAATTTGGCACTTTATACTTTCTGACGGGGACTGCGCGCGTTCCGGAGACTGATGCGCTGTTGTACATGGCGGTGGGCGCAGCGTTGGCGGCACCGACCTATGTTGCATGCGGTTGGCTGTCGGACAAATGGGGCCGCAAAAGGTTGCTCTTGCTTGGCTACGGCCTTTCAATCGTCGGTGTGTTCCCGATTTTCTGGATGATGGCGGATGCCGCGAACCCAGCCCTGGCCCGCGCGACAGAGCGCAACCCTGTCACCCTTTCAATACCACAATGTGATTTCAACGCGCTCAACCGCGTGCACAAAAGCGAATGTGCGCAAGCGCTCAATTTCCTGACAAAGCGCGGCATAGCCTATAATAAGCAAGCAAGTGATCGCGTGTCGTTGAACGTCGGTGACGCAAATCTGCAGGGCTTTGATGAAAAAGCCTATATCACCGCGCTGGAAAATGCGGGCTACCCCGACAAGTCAGACCCGGCGCAGCGCGAGCCTTGGAAAATTATCTTGGCGGTGTTCCTGATGGTGGCGTTGTCAGGCATGACCTATGGGCAAGTCGCCGCGATCCTTGTCGAAATGTTTCCGGCGAAAATTAGATACACCTCAATGTCGATACCTTACCATATTGGTGCCGGTTATTTTGGCGGATTTCTGCCCTATATTTCGCAATATATCGTGGCGCAGACGGGGCAGCCGTTTTCGGGGCTTTGGTACACCGTCGGGGTTACGGCATTGGCATTTGTCGTAGCATTGATCTGGTTGCCGGAAACATCGGGAAAAACCAAGTTAGATTGACAGGCATCGGGCGAGCAGCAAAAAGCGGTCGATGACTAATTTTGACCCTCCCTTGCGCCTTCACCTTGACGGCGATGCGCTGGTTTCCAACTGGCGTGCGCTAAATGCGCGTAGTGGCGCGGCGCGGGCAGGGGCCGCGGTAAAAGCCAACGCATATGGCTTGGGCGCACGCGCGGTCGTTACCCGTTTGCGGGACGCCGGGTGCCGTGACTTTTTCGTTGCCCATTGGGGTGAAGCCGAAGCTATTGCCGATGTGGTGCCGCCCAGTTGGATATCGGTGCTGAATGGTATCGCTTTATCCGACATTCCCGCCGCGCGGGCATTGGGGGCCACGCCCGTGCTGAATACGCCAGAGCAAGTTGCAAACTGGCGCGACGCAGGCGGGGGGCGATGCCATGTCATGTGCGATAGCGGCATTAACCGCTTGGGCCTTGCGCCGCAGCATATAATCGACGGCGCGCTTGATGGCATCGATGTCGATATGTTGATGTCGCATCTGGCATCGGCGGACACCGATGTCGCGCAGAACAGGGAACAGCTCACCCTGTTTAACCAGACCGTCTCCGCAACGACCGCGCAGCGGCTCAGCTTGGCCAATAGCGCAGGCATCATGTTGGGCGCAGATTATCATTTCGACCTAACGCGCCCGGGAATCAGCCTATATGGCGGTATTGCGCGGCCCGGCATGGAGGAATGGATCAAACCAGTTGTGCGTCTCTCGGCCCGGCTTCTTCAGGTGCGAAACGTACCAGCAGGTGCAATGGTCGGTTACAACGCAACGCACATCTGTGCGCAAGAAACACGCGTGGGCACAATATCGATTGGCTATGCCGACGGGTATCTGCGCGCTTTTTCGGGCAAGGGGATGGCGCGGGCGGATGGACATGCGTTGCCGGTCATCGGCCGCGTGTCGATGGACCTTGTGACGCTTAATCTCAATGCCGCCCCAGCATTGCGCGAAGGTGATTGGGTAGAATTAGAATATGACCTTGTCACTGC
>JAEMTM010000141.1 GCA_016462305.1 Sphingomonadaceae bacterium
GATGTTACCAGGCAGTTGTGCGAAGCCCCTAAAATCCAAAACCACAGATCGTCATCCCGAACTTGTTTCGGGATAACGCACAAAGGCGCATCCGGGGCTCGTTATCCTGAAACAAGTTCAGGATGACGAAGATTGGGAACTTGGACCAACATCACAAGGCAGCCAACACGGCGTCGCTCATTTCGCGGGTGGACATCGTCCCACCAAGATCGGGCGAACGGGCACCAGCCGCGAGTGCTTTGGCGACCGCCGCGTCAATACGGTCGGCCTGCTCCGGCAAGCCCAGCGAGTAACGCAGCATCATCGCCGCCGACAATATCGTCGCAAGCGGATTGGCCTTGCCCTGCCCCGCAATGTCGGGCGCGCTGCCGTGGATGGGCTCATATAAGCCCTTCTGGGCGGCATCCAGCGACGCGCTAGGTAACATGCCAATCGAGCCAGCGCACATGCTGGCCTGATCGGACAATATGTCGCCGAACAAATTGCCCGTCACGATCACGTCAAACTGGCCGGGGTTGCGCACCAATTGCATCGCGCAATTGTCAACATACATGTGGGTTAAAGCGACTTCGGGATATTCGGCATGGGTTTCGATGACGACATCGCGCCACAATTGCGATGTTTCAAGCACATTGGCCTTGTCCACCGAGCAGAGTTTCCTGCCCCGCGCCATCGCGGTATCAAAGCCGACGCGGGCGATGCGGCGGACCTCATCCTCATTGTAAGACATGATGTCATAGCCTTCGCGCTTGCCGTCGGCGGTTTTGCGCATACCCTTTTCACCGAAATAGACATCGCCATTGAGTTCGCGGACGATGACCATGTCAATTTGTGACGCAACCTCTGGGCGAAGCGCGCTGGCGTCGGCCAATTCGGGAAATAATGTGGCGGGGCGCAGGTTTGCGAACAAGGATAGTTCCTTGCGCAGGCCCAATATCGCCTGTTCTGGGCGCAAATGCCGTTCGAGCGCGTCGCAATCCGGATCACCCACCGCACCAAATAATATCGCATCCGCGCGCTTGGCAAGCGCGAGCGTGTCGGCCGGTAAAGGATGTCCGGTCGCCTTATAGGCTGCACCGCCGACCAGCGCTTCTTCAAAGGTCAGCGCGTCGATGGCGAGCGCATCCAAAACGCGGCGTGCTTGCGTGATGACTTCGGGGCCAATTCCGTCCCCAGGTAACAAGGCAACTAACATTCGAACCATCCTCTAATTTTCTAACGTCACCCCGAACTTGGTTCAGGGTCCATTTCTCGTCACAAGCCGCGGGCTATTGGGCACGATGGATGCAAAAACAAGTTCAGCATGACGAAGCCGAACGGCCAGCGTTTCCGTTGCCAATACCCTCCCGCCTAAACCGCCGCCCGTTTCAACCGCTCCACGAGCCGTTCGCGGGCGGCCATGACATCGGCGCGGCGATCACCCAAAACATGCGCGACGAGCCGCTTGCGGGTCTGCGCCATCATTGCGACGGGCGCGCTGTCCTTATCATATTCTTCGGCATAGCCAAGTTCGGCCAGCAGCAAACTCTCATATTGTGCCACCGCCCCGGCCCACACCCTGGCCGCTGGCGCCAGCTCGATAGCGGATAGCAAACCGTCCGCTGCGCTGTGGACACGCGGATAAGGAACACCTTCCGCCAAAGTCGCTGCGGTTAGCGCCGTGACCCAGTCAATCGCGGCAATCGCCAATGGTTCGCTTAACAAATGTGCGCGGCTGTGCACAGGTTCGGGCGTCAGGCGTGCCAATTGTCCCGCGATGCGCGTCCGCCATTCGCCCTTGATGACATTGCCGGGGATGAGGACTGGCCGCAATTGCCGCCCGCGTGCGCCCGCGACATAGCCCGCAAGCATACCGTAATCTGCGGTAAAGCCGCGCACAATGGCACCTGTTTCGCCATGGTTGCGGACCGCGCAGATGATGGCAGATGCCGAAATATCCATGCGCCCTCATGCCAAGACTGCGGCGTGAGGGGAAGCTCTATCCTGCGTCCGCGCTGACCATGAATAAGGTCACACCGGCATATTTTTCGGCGGCAGGTTTGAACAATGCATCAATTTCAAATGGCTGGTCCGTTAGTTGCAATTCGTTGAGCCCCGATAAATGGAAAGCGCCCAGCTTCTTATTGTGGCCCGCCAAGCCATGTTTTTCCAATATGACGGCATCGGTGAATACGGCATTGTGTTTGGAATATAAGACATGCGGGGCCAGCTTCATCAGCACATTATTATACACCAAAGTGACACATTTTTTGAGCGCGATCGCTTCAAGCAACAGTTGATTGTTCGTCATAGCCTGACTCTATCGAACCTACCGCACCATGCAACCAAAATATTGTGCAGCGCAGCATGTTGCTGCAAGCGGGCATCACCCGTTGCTATGATAATAATCATAGATCGTCTGCGCGACGGCGGCAGATACGCCGGGGGCCTTTTGCAAATCCTCAAGGCTGGCATTGCGCACGGCGCGAGCGGTGCCGAAATGCATCAATAATGCCTTTTTGCGCGACGGGCCAATGCCCGGAACTTCGTCAAGCGCACTGACGGTAATGGCCTTGCTGCGTTTCGCGCGGTGCGCCCCAATGGCAAAGCGGTGCGCCTCATCGCGTAACCGTTGCAAATAAAACATGACGGGCGCGTTGACGGGCAAGGTAAATTCGCGGCCATCGGGGAAGTGAAACATCTCGCGGCCCGCATGACGGTCAGGGCCTTTGGAGACGCCGATAAAGGCAACATCCTCAACGCCCAGTTCACGCACGATTTGCATGACCGAGCTCATTTGCCCCTTGCCACCATCAATCAGGACAAGATCAGGCCAGTTTTCATCGCGTTCGGGTTCAAAATCCTCCCCGGCACGGGGAGGTGGCAGTTGCGCAGCAACTGACGGAGGGGGGATTCCCTCGGACACAACGGATGACTGCACACCCCCTCCAATAGCCTGCGGCTGGTCCCCCTCCCCGGTTCGGGGAGGATTTACGAGCCGCCCAAAACGCCGCGCCATGACTTCGCGCATCATGGCGAAGTCATCACCCGGCGCAGTGTCGGGGTTTTTGATGTTGAACTTGCGATATTGGCCCTTGATGAAACCTTCCGGCCCGGCCACGATCATCGCGCCCAGCGCGTTGGTTCCCTGAATATGGCTGTTGTCATAGACTTCGATTCGGCGCGGCGCTTCGGGCAATTCGAACAGGTCAGCCACCTCTTGCAGCAATTTACCCTGCGTGGTGCTCTCCGCCAGCTTGCGGTCGAGCGCTTCTTCGGCGTTACGCGTCGCTTGTTTGACTAAGCGCACACGGTCGCCGCGTTGCGGCATGCTGATTTCGATCTTGCGCTCGGCACGTTCGGACAAGGCTTGCGCCAACAAGTCTGCCTCGCCCAGTTGCCGATCAAGGAAAATGGATTTTGCAGGGGGTACATCCTCATAAAATTGCGCGAGGAAGCTGGTGAACACTTCGTCCTCGCTGATTTCGGCAACATGCGCGGGGAAGAAGGAACGATGCCCCCAATTCTGCCCGCCGCGAATGAAAAATGCCTGAATGCCCATCACGCCGTTGCGATGCGCCAACGCGAAGATGTCCGCGTCGCCCACGCCTTGCGCGTTGATCGCCTGCGACCCCTGAATGAAGGTAAGCGCCCGAAGCCGGTCGCGGACCATGGCGGCGCGTTCAAAATCGAGAGCCTCGGCGGCGGATTTCATTTCCTTGGCCAGCTTCGCTTGCACAGCGGAAGATTTGCCGTCGAGGAAGGATTTGGCGTCTGCGACAAGACTGTCATAGGACGCGTCGTCAATCCGCCCGACACAAGGCGCGGAACAGCGTTTAATCTGATACAGCAAGCAAGGCCGGTCGCGATTGTTGAAGAAACTGTCGGTGCAGCTTCGCAGCAAAAACAATTTTTGCAGCGCGTTCAGTGTTTGGTTGACGGAGCCAGCGCTAGCGAACGGGCCGTAATATTGGCCCTTATGCCGCCGCGCACCGCGATGTTTCTGAATGCGCGGAAATTTATGGTCGGCGCGCAGCAGGATGAAAGGAAAGCTTTTGTCGTCGCGCAGCAGCACGTTGTAAGCGGGACGGTAACGCTTAATCAACTGCGCCTCAAGCAACAGCGCCTCAGCCTCGCTATTGGTGGTGACAATGGTCATGGAACGCGTCAGCGCCACCATCCGGCGCAAGCGGTTGGGTAGCCGGTCAATCTGCACATAATTGCCGACGCGATTCTTTAAGGCGCGCGCTTTACCGACATAAAGCACGTCGCCGCGCGCATCGTGCATGCGGTAGACGCCAGGTTTGAGCGGGAGGGTTTTAAGGACATTTCGGATCGCGGCGATGCCGGTGTCGAAATCTGGCGTGTCCGCACCGCGCACCGCATAGGTCGCCTTTTCCTCGCTAAATCGGGAGGCTGCGTTGGGTTGGTCGGGGCGGTCGGCTTTGGACATGTTGCCTGCCATGTAGGCGGAGCCATTGGCAGACTCAATGTCATTCCGGCAGATACAGCGTCTTTAGCTTACCCACCGTCATTCCGGCGCAGGCGGAACGATAGGCATATTCTTCGTCATCCCCGCGAAGGCGGGGATCCAACTCCGGACTCATAACTGCCCCAAAAACGGCTCATTGCTCGCTAAGAGCGCAGGAGTTGGGTTCCCGCCTACGCGGGAATGACGCGGTTGGGGGGCGTGGCCGTAAGTCCAGACC
>JAEMTM010000142.1:0-2608 GCA_016462305.1 Sphingomonadaceae bacterium
GTCGCCACGCGCATTTCCATCGACAAACGCCGTCCCGTCCAATGACATTTTGCGGGCCCTATATGACAACCTAACACTTCGAGAGGCAGGAAAAAGCTGGCCCCGCGTTGGATTACTTGGCGGTCTAGCGCGTCGTTGCTGTCGGACGTCCAAACACGGTCGCTATGCGCCAAAACGCCCATATCGGCCCGCGCACCACCGGCGGAGCAGCTTTCAATTTCGACATGCGGATGCGCGCTGCGGACGCGGTCAAGCAAGGTGTAAAGCGCCTGAACTTGGGCAAAAGCACGCGCTGTGCCGTCTTGCCCGCCGGGATGGCTAAGGTCGCGGTTGTTGTCCCATTTGATGTAGCTTATGTCATGATCGCGCAACATCGCGTCGATGGCATGGAACAGATAATCGGCAACTTCGGCGCGGCTAATATCCAGCGCCAATTGCGACCGGAACGGCACTTGTTCGACGCCTTCCAGGCCCAATACCCAATCGGGATGCGCGCGATATAGGTCGCTGTCGGCGTTGACCATTTCGGGTTCGAACCACAGCCCGAATTCCATGCCAAGGCCCGTGACATGATCGACCAAAGGGCCAAGCCCATCGGGATAAACGTCCCGCGATACCGTCCAATCGCCCAGCCCCGCTTGGTCATGGCGGCGGCCACCAAACCAGCCGTCATCCAAGACAAAGCGTTCGACACCGACCGCCGCTGCGCGGGTCGCGAGCTCTTTCAACTTATTGAAATCATGATCGAAATATACCGCCTCCCAACTATTGTAATGCACCAAGCGGGGCTTGGCCCGCGTTTCAGGCCGCAGCAATTTTGTCCGCACATATTCGTGGAATTTGCGGCTGAGCGCGCTTAGTCCCGCGCCACTATAGGCCGCGACAATCTGCGGACTTGCATAGCTCTCCCCCGGCGCGAGCCGCACTTCGCCGGGTAAAAGCAACGCGCCAAGGCTGGTCATCACCCGCCCATCGGTGAGCGAATCCACGCGCAAGCGGTGGTTTCCGCTGAACGCCAGATGAAAACCATAGGCCTCGCCCGCGCTTTCATGGGTATCGGCGGTGGCCAGCAAGATAGCGGGGTAGCTGAAATGCGATGTCCGCCCGCTGCGGTTCTCGCGCAGATAGGTTGCTGCATTGCGCTTCACCCGCCCTTGCGTAAACTCCTGCGTCCAACGGCCCGTAAAACCGATGATGTCGGTCATCCTGTCTGGCACGGGCAGGCACGCGGTCATCATGTCGTTTAGATCAAGCGGCGTTGCCCCATAATTGGTCAAGGTTGACCGGATGCGCAGCACGCCATTATTGCCATCAAAATCAATCTCATATTCCAACCCAAGCCGCGTGCGTTCGTCACGGCAGATGACCTTCGCGCCGTTGTCGCGCGGTTCGACCTTGGCGACGGCAAATACGCTGCCCCAATCCTTGCCCGCCCGATGCGCGGCAAAGCCATGAAACATCGGATGGCCAAGCCCCGGCTCCATCGCCAAGGACAAAGGCAAGGACATGTCCGCCACGCCGTGCATCCCTTGCCGTTCGGACAGCCGCTCCAAATCGGCACCATCCACGCCCAAGGGCAAGGCCGCACCCCAATATAACACCGACACAGGCGCACCCTTGGCGCAGGCCAATATCAAGCAGCTATCTGGCGCATCAAAACGCATGTGGCGCAAAATATTTTCTCCTTCTGGCGCAGTTGCAAAAATCGCACGCATCAGACGCGTTGCCTTTTCAAACACATGCTATAGTTTCGCAACCAACAAAAGCGCAGAGCAATTTGACGCATAAAATAATAAGGGAGATTGCGATGTTCGAAGCCAATCAATCGGCCGTTCAATTCGGTATTTTTGTGGGCCTCATGGTCCTTATCGGCGTGTTTACATGGGCCAAGGTGCGCGGGAAAAATCAAGCGGGGGGCGACCAGAGCAAAACCGACAAAGACATATTTCTGGCAGGCGGCGGGCTGAACTGGTTCTTTGTTGCGGGCGCGATTACGCTCACCAATCTTTCCACCGATCAATTGGTGGGCATGAACGGCAGTCAAATGCTGTTGCTCGCTTGGTGGGAACTGGCGGGGTTTGTCGGGTTGCTGATCTTGGCCTTTGTCTTTGTGCCTATTTACTATCGCAACAATTGCACGACGGTGACGGAATTATTGGAAAAAAGATATAATGGCGGCAGCATTCGCACCGCCATTTCGGCGCTGTTCATTATCGGCAATGTCTTCATCTATTTGCCCGCTGTCATCTATAGCGGGTCGTTGTTCATGCAGTCGTTATTTGGCACCGAAATGCCCGTCATCGTCATCGCGAGCATCTTTGCGGTCGTTGGCGCGGCATATGCGATATTGGGCGGGCTGAGCGCCGTCGCAGTGCTCGATACCTATAGCGGCGTTGGCATATTGGGGCTGGCGATGGCGGTGGTAATCTTGGCCTTGGCAGCGGTCAATTTCGACCTGTTTACCGGCGTTCCAGCCGAACGGATATCGATGATCGGCAGCTTGGATTCGCCCATCCCGTTTCATACTTTGTTTACAGGGATGATATTCATTCAGATATTTTATTGGTCCACCAATCAGAATATCACGCAAAAGGCATTGGCCGCGCCG
>JAEMTM010000142.1:2708-4613 GCA_016462305.1 Sphingomonadaceae bacterium
CTCAACCGCGCCGTCGGCATTGGTGCAAGCGCCGTCGCGATTGCGCTTGTGCCGCTTTATGCTGGCGCGAGCAGCATCATCAACTTGCTGCAGGAACTGAACGGCCTGTTATCGATGCCGATCCTGTCTGCCTTTATCGCCGGGCTGCTGTTCCGCAATGTGGATGCGCGGGCGGCGATATTCGGGCTCGTTTACGGTGTTGGCATTTATGCGCTGCACAATTTTATGCTCTACCGTCCCGACACGCTATATGCGGGCGAGACATTTTATCAGCATTTTGGCCTGCCTTGGCTGCATTATATTGACGTCATGGTCTTTGTGCTGGTTAGTTCGGTGCTGGTGGCGCTTGCCGTCAACCGCCTCATTTTCGGCAACCGCGCGATATTCATTTTTTCCAAGGAGGGACGCGCAGTGCGCGCGGCAGAGGCATGAGCGAATATATATTGGTCATTGACGAAGGCACGACATCAACCCGCGCGGTGTTATTTACCGCGGACGGGACCGCTATAGACAGTTGCCAGCGCCCGCTAACGCAGCATTATCCGCAACCTGGCCTTGTCGAACATGATGCGCAAGAAATCTGGAACCTGACGCTTGCTTGTGCGCAAGCGATGGTGGCCAAGGCTGGCGGCGCGGACCGGATCGCGAGCATTGGCATCACCAATCAGCGCGAGACTGTGGTGTTTTGGGACAAGCGCACCGGCGAGCCGCTCGCGCCCGCCATTGTATGGCAGGACCGGCGGACGGCGGACATTTGCGCCGCGATGAAGGCGCAAGGCGAAGAGCCCGTGGTTCAGGCGAAGACCGGATTGTTGCTTGACCCCTATTTTTCGGGATCGAAAATCGGTTGGGCGCTGGAAAATTGGCCGCAGTTGAAGGACGCGGGCGCACATCTGGCGGTCGGCACGGTCGAAAGCTACCTTGTCTATCGGCTGACGGGCGGAAGCCATATCACCGACGCCAGCAATGCCGCACGCACCGCGCTCATGGCGATTGGCAGCGGCGGATGGGATGACGGGTTGATGGACCTGTTCGGCGTCCCACGCGACATATTGCCAGAGATCACCGATTGCGCAGGCGACCTTGGCACGAGTTTGCCGGAGCATTTCGGCGGCGCGATCCGCATTTCGGGCTTGGCGGGGGATCAGCAAGCCGCAACCATAGGGCAAGGTTGCTTTGCCGTCGGGCAGACGAAGGCGACCTTTGGCACCGGCGCGTTTGTGCTGACACAGACCGGGACGACATTGCGCCAGTCGCGCCACCGCTTGCTATCAACGATATTGTACCAATTGAATGGTGAACGTCATTATGCGTTGGAAGGGTCGGTATTCGTCGCGGGCAGCCTTGTGCAATGGCTGCGCGATGATCTGGGGCTGATCGCAGTTGCCGCCGAAACCGAGCCGCTGGCGCGGAGCGTTCCAGACAATGGCGGCGTTTACCTCGTGCCCGCGCTTTCGGGGCTAGGCGCACCGCATTGGCGCCCCGATGCCCGCGCCACGATCAGCGGATTGAGCTTTGCGGCCACAAAGGCGCATGTCGCCCGCGCTGCGCTGGAGGCGATGGCGCATCAGACCTATGACCTCAAAACCGCCTTTGCCGCCGATGGTGCCGATTGGGCCGAATTGCGCATTGATGGCGGCATGGTGGCGAATGACTGGATGGCGCAGGACCTTGCGGACATGCTGGCGATTGATGTCGAACGCCCCGCCTTTGTCGAAACCACCGCGCTTGGCGCAGCCATGCTGGCGGCGGTGGGTTGCGGACTATTCCCCACGCTGGAGGATGCGGCCAGTATGCGGGGCGGGGTAACGCGTTTTGCACCGATGCTTGGTGCAGAGGCGCGCGACATCCGCTTGGCTGGCTGGTCAAACGCGCTCGCCCGCGTTCTGCAACAATGATGCGCTG
>JAEMTM010000025.1:0-12987 GCA_016462305.1 Sphingomonadaceae bacterium
CCCATGGCCAACGCAAAGTTATCGGCCACAAAATAGGTAAAGCCCAAGGCCATCCCGATGACCGCCCGCAAAAAGAGCGCGCCGGAGCGGGCAAGTCCAAAGGCCGCCACTGCGCCAAGCAACGGCATCAACAATGTGGACAAAGGCCCGGATAGCTTGTGCCATAATATGCCTTCAAGATTATCCGCGCGGCGTCCAGCGGCCTTTAGATCGTCGATTGCGCGCATGAGCGGCAGGAAGGCAAGGCTGTCGCCATCGACTTTAACCAAATTGAACCTGTCGGGCGTGATACCTTTACCGATGATGAGGCTATCTGCCGTCGTTTCGATTGTTGTCGCCACATTGAACGATTTTGTTTTCTCAAGTTGCCAAGCATCGCCAATGTAACGCGCGCGGGTGGCGGTGATGACTTGGCGCAAGCCGCCATTGGCACGCAGATATATGCGGACGTCCTCTAGCACCGTGTCATCGCCAGAACCCACGACATTGCCCGCGTTGATAAGGTCATCGCCCTCACGCACCCATATATTGTTGCGGGCGTTGCTATCGGGTGCCACCGCGCCATATTCCTCCGCCTGCCATGCCTTCAATCGCGCCGTGCTGGGGGCAACGACGGCATCGTTAAAGGCAAAGGATAACACCGCAACACCAAGGCTGGCGACGAACATCGGTGCCAAAATCTGATGTGCCGATAATCCAGCGGCTTTCATCGCCACGACTTCGCTGTTCTGGCTGAGCCCCGCAAAAGTGATCAACGTGCCAAGCAATACGGAAAAAGGAAGAAACCGGGCAATAATCTGCGGCGCGCGCATCGAAATATAATGCAGAACATCGCCTTGGTCATTTCCGGGAGCCGACAGAATTTTGCCGCTTTCCCCCAACAAATCGAGCGTCATCAATATGAGAACGAGCATCATCAGCACCGCAAAACTGCGGACAATGAACAACTTGGCCATATATAGTGTAATGTTACGCGACGGGAAAAAATGCATGATCTACGTCTCCGCCGATGCCGCGGGCATCCCAAGGCTCGCCAGCCGCGATTTTCGACCGAACCGAAATATGCCCTTGACCCATTTGCCGGCCTTTGTGGCAAACACCTCAAGCGCGCCAATCGGCTGCCCGCCGGGCACATGCGCGATGATATGGTACATCCACAAGATCAGTGCTGCGAACAGCAAAAAGGGTGCCCACAAGGCAATGAAAGGGTCCACGATGCCCATCCCGCCTACGCCTTCGGCATATTCGTTGACCTTGTGATAAGTCACCACCATGACGATTGATAAAAATACCCCAAGCGCGGACGTTGAACGCTTCGGCGGGATCGCCAATGCCAGTGCAAGCAAAGGCAGCAACAGCATCATGGCGACCTCAGCCAAGCGGAAGTGAAAATTGGCCCAAGCCCGGTCGCGGTCAAGCTGCGGTTTCTGGGCATCACCGCCGATTTGGATCAATTCAGTGATCAGATATTCACGATCCTTACCACCGCGCGTGCGGAAATTTTCGATCTTTGGCAACGGAATGGGGATGTCATGGCTGGTAAAGCTCAACACCCGGGGAGAGTCATAACTTGGCGCGTCATGAACGAGCGTTCCTTTTTTGAGCCGCAGCAAGATCGTATCAGGGTCATCGGTCCGCAGAAACTGGCCTTGCTCCGCCGTCACGGCAATGGTCTGCCCGCTGTTGCTTTGCGCGAAAACAAATAGGCCAGACAGCGCATTGCCGTTATCGCGGCTCTCGTCGATACGGACGGTCAAGTTTTTGCCGATATTGTTAAACTCCCCCACCCGCACTTTCGCGCCAAAGGCACCTGAACGCAGTTCAAAGCGCAGTTCTTCATACAAATAGCGCGAACTTGGTTGAATAAAGCCAACGATCGCGAAATTGACGGCGGCAAGCGCGATTGCGAACATGAACGGAACGCGCAACAGGCGAAGATAACTCATACCCACTGCGCGAAAAATGTCGAGTTCTGAGGATGTTGCCAATCGACGGAAGGCCAACAAGATGCCAAGCATCAGGCCGATGGGGATACCCAATGAGAGATATTCGGGCAAAAGGTTGGCCAGCATGCGCCAAACGACGCTGACCGGCCCGCCTTCTGCTGCCACAAAGTCAAACAGGTTCAGCATCTTGTCCAGCAACAGCAATGACGCCGCGATTGCGAGTGTGGCAAGCAGCGGCAACATCACAAGCCGGAAGATATAGCGGTCGGTGGCAGTTAGAAATTTCAATTTATCGTCGCCCTGTCACCCTAATTTGGCCGCAAACTCACCCGATAGACGGTTACAGGTTCAGGGGCAATATCGATGCTATCCGAAAAAAGTGCGGATAACAGACATTAAAGTTCCAGGAGTATACAGATGAAGAAATGTGTCGCCCTTGTGGCTATGGTTGGTGTGGTGCTGGTTTCAGGTGTAGCCGTCGCGAGCCAAGAGCTGAATAATGATATGTCGCGGTGCACGTCGGGCAATGGGCCGGCCGTGCTCGTCCAAGTGCGCGGCATTAAGGAAGCGACCGGGAAAGTCCGTGTGCAATCCTACCCCGCAATTGCCGGCGTTTGGTTGGCCAAGGGCCGTTGGCTTCACCGCGTCGAAACCCCCGCAAGCGCAGGCAGCATGAATATCTGCATCCCGGTTCCCGCCGAGGGCAAATATGGCATCGCTGTCCGGCATGACCGCAATGGCAATGGCAAGACCGATATTAGCCAAGACGGCGGCGGTTTTTCCAACAACCCCAGCATCAGCATTTTGAACTTGGGCAGGCCATCGGTCAACAAGGTCGCTTTTGACGCAGGCCCCGGCGTCACGCGGATCACAATCAACCTGAAATATATGTGAGGGTTCTTATTTGGCTTTAGTGGCGCTCCTTTCCAACCCAAATTCAACTGGCAACCGATCAATGTTGCCGGCCATTCGCACCTATTGCGCCAAAAATCCCGATATATTCCATTATGAGGTCGAGGAGATCGGCCAGATTGCCAAGGCGTTGGAGATGATTGCCCGCGTGAAGCCCAAGGTGCTGGTCATCAACGGCGGCGATGGCACGGTTCAATCCGCCCTGACCGAGCTTTATCATGGTGGCCATTTTGAAGGTGCCCCGCCGCCGGTGGCTGTATTGCCCAATGGCAAGACGAACCTCATCGCCTTGGACTTGGGCGCAGAAGGCAATCCGTTGGAGGCGCTTTCGCGGATTTTTGAGGTCGCAAATGGCGACCTGTCAAAGCATATCGTAGTGCGCGAACTCATTGCCCTGAGCGATGGGAGCGAAGGTGCGCGTCCGGTGCTGGGTATGTTCTTGGGCGGGGCAGGGCTTGCCGAAACGATTTTATATTGTCGGCACAAGATTTACCCCTTGGGCCTACCCAATGGGCTGAGCCATTTTTTGACCGCATTTGCTGTCATGTTTTCGGCAATCATCAGTGTAAAGGCCAGTTTCCTGCCGAAACGATCAAAGCCGGTCAGCATATCGTTCATCCGCAATGGTGAATTGCACGGCACCTTTTCTGTGCTGATTGTGACAACCTTGGAAAAACTTTTACTGGGTGGCCAAGCGGGCAACA
This sequence comes from Sphingomonadaceae bacterium, assembly GCA_016462305.1. Lineage (GTDB taxonomy): Bacteria > Pseudomonadota > Alphaproteobacteria > Sphingomonadales > Sphingomonadaceae > Sphingorhabdus_B. The sequence continues at coordinate 3,563 of JAEMTM010000025.1, forward strand.
ATAAGCAACGCGGGCTGATGAAATTTCTGGCGGTGGACCAAAAACCATGGGCGATACTGAAAATGATTGCGGCCTCACTGCGCGGCAATTTAGGACAAACCAATATACGCGGCGTGCATTTCCAACGAGGCGACGTCATTCGCATTGACAGCGAACAAAGCAATGTCGTTCTGGACGGCGAAGTTTTTCAGGCCCATCGCGGTAGCCCAATCGTTCTTCGTTCGACACCGCCCGTCCCGTTCCTGAAACTGGCCGCTTAACAAGCGCCCATAAAGGCGGCTAAGGCCATAGACATGCTCTCGCTTACGCAACTTGTCGCTGAAGAATTGGCTATCCCGGTGCAGAAGGGCGTAAGCGAATTTGCATCGCATATCGCGGCGCAGTTTAATGGCGCGGCGCGTGCGGTGTTATTCTACGGTTCATGTTTACGGTCGGAGCAATTGCAGGGCGAGATGCTCGACTTTTACCTGATCGTTTCTGATTATAAGGCCGCTTATGGCAAAAGCTGGCGCGCGACATGGAACCGCCGTCTTCCGCCCAACGTCTTTCCGTTTGAACATAATGGCCTCATCGCCAAAGTCGCGGTGTTAAGCGAAAGCGACTTTTATCATCTTAACCGGCCAGCCGCCTCCGCCGTTTCGGTCTGGGCCAGATTTGCACAGCCCGCACGCCTCGTCTGGTGCGCCGATGATAAGGCGCGACACGCGGCGGTAATCGCGATTTCGGGGGCAGCACCAACTTTGCTCAATGCAGCATTGGCATTTGTCGAACATGAGGTGGACGTCCTCGATTTGTGGCGGTCGGGGTTCCAGATGACATATAGCGCCGAACTGCGCGCCGAACGCAACGACCGGCCATCGTCCGTGATCGCATTCGACCCCGAACGCTATCGCCGTTTTGGCATCGCTGCGCTGTATCACACAAGTATAGCGAATGAACATCGCGGCGACAAAATCCTGTTGTTACCCGATGTGGATGCCAAAATTGCGCAAGAGAGAAATCGTTGGCCGGGATTGCGCCGACGCGGCAAATTGCTGACCATCGCACGGCTTGCCAAGGCGGCGTTTACTTATGCGGGCGGGATTGATTATCTGGCGTGGAAGATAAACCGCCACGCCGGAACGCAGATCATCATCCAGCCATGGCAACGCAAATGGCCATTGGTCGCGGCGCTGTTTCTGGTGCCGAAATTATGGGCAAAAGGGGCCGTGCGTTAACCGCCAAATCGGTTACGCGGAGCCAACAGCACAAGCGCGAAAATGCCGGCATAGGCCGCAGGCAACCACAGGCTGTTATATCCAAAGATGCCAAACATCAACGCGCCAACCGCAGCGCCGCCGATCAGGCCAAGCCATAGCAACAGATATGGCACCCATTCCAAACGCGGCCCGCCGCTGATCATCGTGGCAAGCCCCTGCCCGATTTTAACGAGCGCGCCCGTCATATAGGTCAGCCCGAACGACACCGACCCTTCGCGTTCAAAAAGCGTGTTTTCCAGCCCCATGCAGAATGCCGCAAAACATAGCCCAAGGAGCAGAAATCCTAAACTTGCGATGGGTGGCGCGGCAAATAGCAACAGCGATATGATGATGAGGATGATTGCCTGACGCCGCGAAGGCGAGAGCGTGTTCTTGCGGCCAATAAGCGACCCTGCGACGACGCCGGTTACAAAACTTGTCAGCAAGGCAGCAACCATGCCAACATAAGGCGCGGCATCGACCAGACCGACGCTGAGCCGCGTGGAATTGCCGCTCATAAAGGACAGGAAAAACCCGCCGCTGGCAAGGAACCCAATGGCATCGACCATGCCCGCCATGGCCGCGAAACTGACGGCCAATATTCGGGCGTTACGGTCAAGCCTGTTCACGCGCTTTCCGTCAGATGATCCCGACGGCCTTGCCGGCGCGTGCGAAACGGTCGAGAATATCTGCGACCTGATCGCTCGTATGCTCCGCGCAAAGCGAGCAGCGCAGCAAGGTCATGCCTGCGGGCGTCGCCGGTGGGCGGGCCAGGTTCACATACAGCCCGTTTTCAAGCAACGCCGCCCACATCGCCGCACCCTTTTCCAGATCGGGCATGATGACCGCGATGATGGCGCTTTGTGCATTGGGCGTGCCCAATTGGAAGCCCAGATCGCGCAGCCCCTGATGCAGATTCTTTGAATTTTCCCACAAATGCGCGCGCTTGTTACCATTATGCATCAGCTTGCGAATGCTTGCCGCCGAACAGGCAACAACCGAAGGCGGTAGCGATGCGGTGAACACATAAGGACGGCACACAAGCCGCATGATTTCAAACTTGGGATGGTTCGACACGCAGAAACCACCCACGGTGCCAACCGATTTGGAAAAGGTGCCAATGACGAAATCGACATCATCCAGCACGCCTTGCTCTTCCGCCACGCCGCGCCCATTTTCGCCGATAAAGCCCATTGAGTGCGCTTCATCGACTAGGATCATCGCGCCTGCCTCTTTCGAAACGCGGATCATTTCCTTCAACGGCGCAACGTCGCCAAGCATCGAATAAACGCCCTCAAGCACCACCAATTTGCCCGCATCGGCAGGCAAACGCTTCAAACGCTTTTCAAGTGCCTCCACATCATTGTGGCGAAAGGCGACGATTTCGGCGTCACCCATTTTGCAGCCATCATAAATCGACGCATGGCTGTCAATGTCGAGGATGATGTAATCGCCCTTGCCAGCGATTGTGCTGATGATACCCAAATTCGCCTGATAGCCCGTGGAAAAGACCATGGCATGGTCCATCCCGTAAAATTCCTTCAACGCGTCTTCGCATTCCTTATGACCCTGAAAGGTGCCGTTCAGAACGCGGCTGCCGGTGGTACCAGCGCCAAATTCGTCCAATGCTTGCTTGCCTGCCGCAATGACGTCATCGTCAAAGGTCATGCCCATATAATTATAGGTGCCAAGCAGGATCGTTTCCTTGCCATTGACGACTGCGACGGTGGGCGATTTCACTTCTTCCATCACCAGGCTGAACGGGTCTTTTACGCCGGTGGCGAGCAGACCTTCGCGCTGAGCGATTAAGGCGTCAAATTTTGAAAATAAGTCAGTCATTACCGTCTCTCGTGAAAAATTTAAGCAGCAGTTAGCTTGGTCACGGCGTCGACCAACTGGCCGACATTTTCGATCTCAGCCTGCAAATTCATGCTGATGATGATGTCAAAGCTGTCTTCGACCTCAGCGACAAAATCCATAACGGTCAGGCTGTCCCATTCAAGGTCGCCTGCAAAGGTCGTGGCCTCACCCACTTCGATGCCTTTTTTGTTAAATGGTTCAATCAAGCCCTTGAGGCGATCAAACATTTCGCTCCGGTCAGTCATTCTTAAATCCTCGATATGATTAGCGGCCAGTGCCCCATATATCCGCGCTATGGCAAGCGAATAAGGCGGCAAAAGGGCAAGGCTAAGGCGCTACATCCACCCGTGCTTGCGATACCAGCCTACGGTGTCTTTCAGGCCCGAAGTCGTTGCAATTTTCGGCTGCCAAAGCTGCGACGCTGGCGCAGCGTCCGGGTCAATAGTCCAGTCGGGATGCGCAAGGTAATTGGCGCGATCCGGCGTCAGCTTTGCCATTGGCCCGCGGATCGCACGGTCGGCCCATCCGGCAAATTTCAAAAGAAAGCCCGGTGCATGCAGTGCCATAATGTTGCGGCCGACCGCCGCGCCAATGGCTTTGGCAAAGGCTTCATGACTCCACCCGCCCGCCGTCCCGTCATCGGCTTCAAACACACGTTTCGACACGCTTTCAGCCGACAACAAGGTCACAAGCAAGCGGGCCAGATCATCGACATGGATGACGGACACGCGCCCGCGCGGCGGCAGCAAAGCCCATCCCTTGGCCGCAATCCGGAACATATCAAACATTTCGGTGTCGCCGGGGCCATAGACACCCGGCGGTCGAATGACGATCCAGTCGAGCGTCGAAGCCTTCACAAGATTTTCGGCCCTGGCCTTGCTCGCGCCATATAAGGACAGCGCCGGTTCGCGCGCGGCAAGTGAGGAGACAGCGACGAAGCGGTCAATACCCGCCATTTGGGCAGCGGCGAGCATATTTGCCGTGCCAGCGACATTACCGCTTTCAAAACCAGCCGCATCGGGCGCGTTGACGACGCCAGCGACATGCAACACGGCATCTGCGCCTTTGCATAATAGGTTGAGACTGGCCACATCATCCAGACGGCCATGCACCCATGTCACGCCTGCTGTCTTGGGCTGTTCCCGCCGCGTCAATGCGCGCACGTGCCAGCCAGCCGCGACCAATCGATCCAGCGTGATCCGCCCGACAAACCCCGTCGCCCCCGTCAGCGCAACTGTCTTCACAGCAGGACCAATTGATCGCGGTGGACGAGCACAGAGCGGGGCACGGTGCCCAATATGGCGGCAAGATCGCTTGACCGGTGCCCGCAGATACGCGCCGCATCGACCGCGTCATATTCGGAAAGTCCGCGTGCAATCGCAACGCCGTCATCGGCGCTGATGTCGACGACATCGCCACGCTTAAATTCACCCTCAACCGACAATGCACCTGCGGGCAACAGGCTGCTGCCGTTCTCGAGCGCTTGTACCGCACCGTCATCAATGCGGATCCGCCCCTTGACCGTCAGCCGTCCGCCGAGCCAGCTTTTGCGGGCCGATGCGCCTTCGCGTGGGGCGAAGAAGGTCGAAAGCCCGCCTTGCTCCAACGCCGCAAGCGGATGGTCGCGCAGGCCTGATGCGATCACCAGGCCAATCCCGGCCCGCGTTGCAATATCGGCGGCATCCAATTTGGATGCCATCCCGCCGGACCCCATGCCCGACGAGGAGCCCTTAGCCACCATCACCCGCACGCGGCCATCAATCTTCTCAATCGTCGGCAGCAACATTGCGCTAGGCAAATGTGGCGCACGGTCGAACAAGCCGTCAACATCGGACAGCAATATGACGCCCGCCGCGCCCGCAGCTTGCGCCACGCGTGCGGCCAGACGGTCATTGTCGCCAAAACGAATTTCCTCCGTGGCGACGCTGTCATTTTCGTTGATGACGGGCACAGCATTTGCCCCCAAAAGGCGATCAAGCGTGGCCGCGATGTTCAAATAACGGCGGCGGTCCTCAAGATCATCGAGCGTCACCAGCATCTGCGCTGCGGCCAAGGACTGACCTTCCAACAGGTCCGCCCAGATGCCCGATAACACAATCTGCCCTACCGACGCGGCGGCTTGCGCATCGGCAAGGCTGGCGCGGCCACCCTTGTCAAAGCCCAAGCGGCGGGCGCCCAGCGCAATTGCGCCCGAGGTGACAATGATGCACCGCTGCCCCGCCTTATGCCGCGCACTGATGTCCGCAACGAGCGTCTGAAGCCATTCCCGCCGCACAGTTCCGTCCGGCTGCACCAGCAACGATGAGCCGACCTTCACCACCAATAAGGGGCAGGATGTCGGCAGGAATGCAGCGTTCAGATTGGCGACCATGTCCCGTCCTCGGTTATGCCATCGGCCTTTGCGCCTTCAAGCCCGCTTTTGGCAGGCAGCGCCTCCAATATCCGGTCGAGGACCAGGTCAACGCCTTGGCCCGTCGCGCCCGAAATCGCGATGACATCCTGCGCGCCAGCGGCCTGAAGCTGCTGTGCGATGTCGGCCATCAATTCAGGGTCAAGCAAATCGCCCTTGTTGAGCGCGACAATCTGGGGCTTTTCATCCAAGGCCGCGCCATATTCGCTCAATTCGTCACACACAATGTGCCAAGCGGCCACGGGGTCATCTTGCGTTGCATCAATCAAGTGGATGAGGATCCGGCAGCGTTCAATATGGCCCAAGAAACGGTCGCCAATGCCAACGCCTTCGGCAGCGCCAGCGATAAGGCCTGGAATATCGGCCAGCACGAATTCACGCGACTTATGGTCAACAACGCCCAATTGCGGGCGCGTGGTGGTGAACGGATAATCACCAACCTTCGCCTTGGTATTCGACACTTGGTTGATGAACGTCGATTTGCCCGCGTTCGGCATGCCGACAAGGCCCACATCAGCCAACAGTTTCAACCGCAACCAGACATATCTTTCTTCGCCGGGCCAGCCTGGACCATGTTCGCGCGGGGCGCGGTTGGTTGAGCTTTTATACGATGCGTTACCACGACCGCCATCGCCACCGCGCAGGAACACAACCCGTTGTCCCACGGCGGTCAGGTCAAGCAACAATGTGCGTTCTTCGTCATCGGCAAGCACCTGCGTGCCCACAGGCACCTGAATGACAAGATCATCCCCATAAGCGCCATGGCGGTCACGGCCCATCCCTTGAATGCCGCGCATCGCCTTAAAATGCTGCGCATAACGGAAATCAATGAGTGTGTTCAGCCCGGCCACCGCCTCAATAACGATATCGCCACCCTTGCCGCCATTACCGCCGTCGGGGCCGCCATATTGCACATATTTCTCCCGCCGAAAGCTGACCGCGCCCGGGCCACCTGCGCCGGAACGGACAAAAATCTTAGCTTGGTCAAGAAAATGCATATATTAGCCCTTAGACTATCAAAACGATCTCGTCATCCCGAACTCGTTTCGGGATAACGCGCTGAAGTCGCGTTTTGTGCTGAAACAAGTTCAGCACGACGAAACTTAGGGAGCGAAAAGTCGCCGCTAGCGCAGAGCGGCCCGCCAGCCGAAGCTTTAGCGAAGGTTGGTGGAGCCTAGGGGAGTCGAACCCCTGACCTCTACACTGCCAGTGTAGCGCTCTACCAGCTGAGCTAAGGCCCCATCTGGCCGCCCATTGGACAGCCTTGGTGAGGAGCGCCACTAGCGGGCGCTCCTGCATATATCAAGCGCGAAGATTAGATGTCGTCGGGCTCATCTTCAGTGCCGGCAACGCCAAGATCTTCGTCTCCGCCCAAGTCGACATCATTGTCCGGCGAAACGTCGCCATCAACCGCATCGACGTCAATGTCGAGGTCGTCATCAGCCAGATCCGAGTCGTCCTTTTTCTTTTCGACTTCTTCAAACGGCATTGGCTGCTTCGATTTCAAAACTGGCTCTGGCGTCCACTGGTTGCCGCATTCGATGCATTCAACCGGTTCGTCCTTAGTCAGGTCGTAAAAACGAACGCCACATTTCGGGCAAGTGCGCTTGGTTCCCCATTCAGCCTTGATCATGGCGGGCTTAAATCCTTTTAAACTGGCTTGGAAAGGCAACGCACATCTGTGAATCACCGTTAATTGGCGCGGCCTTTGCCACAGCGACGCGCCGCTGTCAAAAATTACTGTGGTCGTTGACTTGAACGCGCATCATCCGCAAAGCGCAAATCATCATGCACAACGCAGTTCCCAGACCCGGCAGTTTCCAGCCCAGCGGCGCGTTACGCGGAACGCTTAAGGTTCCTGGCGACAAATCCATTTCGCACCGCGCACTTATGTTGAGCGCGCTTGCGGTGGGTGAAAGCAAAATTACAGGCTTGCTAGAAGGCGAAGACGTGCTCGCCACCGCGGCTGCCATGCGGGCAATGGGCGCGGATATAGACCGCACCAATGAAGGCAATTGGACCGTCAACGGCGTTGGCGTGGGCGGCCTGATGCAGCCATCGGGCGCGCTCGACATGGGCAATAGCGGAACCTCGACACGGTTATTGATGGGGCTGGTCGCCAGCCACCGGCTAACCGCGACCTTCATTGGCGATGCCAGCCTGTCCAAACGCCCGATGGGCCGCGTGATTGATCCGCTCAGCCAAATGGGCGCCGAGTTTACGGCAAGCCCCGGCGGGATGCTGCCGATCATGGTGCGCGGATTGGTGCCTGCCATACCGATCAGCTACCGTCTGCCGGTCGCCTCTGCGCAAGTTAAAAGCGCCGTCTTGCTGGCCGGGTTGAACATCGCGGGCATTACCGAAGTCATCGAGCCTGTGCCCACCCGCGACCATAGCGAACGGATGCTGCGCGGTTTTGGTGCAGATTTAACCGTCGATGTTGATGCCGATGGTGTGCGGCATATCCGCCTGATGGGCGAAGCAGAGTTACAGCCGCAGCAGATTGAGGTTCCCGGCGATCCGTCCTCCGCAGCCTTTTTCGTTGTCGCCGCACTGATTACGCCGGGCAGTGAAGTGACCGTCACCCATGTCGGCATGAACCCGACGCGCACAGGCATTTACAAGATGCTGGAGGCGATGGGCGCTGACCTTAGTTATTCCAACGAACGCGAAGTTGGCGGCGAGCCCGTTGCAGACATCACCGCGCGGCATTCTGTCCTGCGCGGTATCGACGTGCCACCGGATGTTGCGCCAAGCATGATCGACGAATTTCCAGTGTTCTTCGTCGCCGCTAGCATGGCGCATGGCCGAACAACGACCAGCGGCCTCGACGAACTGCGCGTGAAGGAATCCGACCGGCTGGCGCTCATGGCGACGGGCTTGAAAGCCATTGGCGCACGGGTTGAAGAACGCGAAGACGGCCTGGTCATCGACGGCAGCGGCGGCGAACCGTTAGAAGGCGGCGCGACGGTAACAAGCGCACTCGACCACCGCATCGCCATGAGCTTTGCTGTGGCAGGGCAGCATTGTTATCATGCGGTAACGGTGGACGACGTGTCGCCCATTGCGACGAGTTTTCCGACATTTGAACTAATATTGGCTAAATTGGTCGGCAAGTGACTTTGACGACCGTCATCATTCTAAATGGGATTAGCAGCGTGGGGAAATCATCCGCTGCAAGAGAATTGCAGAAAATTACGCAAGCGCCTTTTCTGCATGTTCGAGGGGATAGCTTCTTGGAAATGTTGCCCCCTCAAATGTACGGGCACGAAGATGGCATAACTTTGAACCGATTAGATGAAAGCACGGACTCAGCAATCGAAATTCATATGGGTTCTGTAGTCAGACGTTTGTTGCTGGGCTTTAGGTGTTCTGTTGCGACATTGGCGGCGCAAGGCAATAACTTGATCGTCGACGACGTGATGCTAGATGCGACCGATCAAAACGTTTATGAAAAAATCTTGCACCCATTCGCTGTCTATTTTGTAGGCTTGCATGCTCCTCTGGCAACACTGGAACAGCGAGAGCGAAACCGAAAAAACCGGCTAGCTGGTTTAGCCAAATGGCAGCAAAAACGCGTACATGAAGGCATCAAATATGATTTGGAGCTTCAAACTGCAAAGACGGATGCTGCTGACATCGCCAAAAAAATCGCGGATGTATTCAAGATATGAATTCCGAAGCAGAAAGTTGACACATTGACCGAATATCTATCGCCTTTCGCCGCTGACCTCATTGGGTTTGCTGGGAGCTTCTTCATCGTTGCGGCGTTTGCGTATAGCAACCTCACGGCGCAGATGAACGCATTGTGGTTCAACGTCGCAAACTTCCTTGGCGCGGCGTTGCTGACCATTTCGCTGACGGTGAATTTCAATCTGCCAACGATGGTATTGGAAATCGTCTGGATGGCGATTGCT
>JAEMTM010000025.1:13087-17900 GCA_016462305.1 Sphingomonadaceae bacterium
GACGCTTTGGCGGGATGCGGGTTCCCGGACAGCTTGCTTGATGACCCCAGCTTGCGGAACGAAGAAGTTGGCGGCTTAGCTAGCCGGGTCTCCATCCACCCCGTGGTGCGCGCGGCGCTCAACAAGCGGCAAGTGGATTTTGCCAATCAACCCGGTGGCGCGTTGCTCGACGGGCGCGACATCGGGACGGTCATCGCGCCACATGCAGACGTGAAGCTGTTCGTCACCGCGCCCGCAGAGGTCCGCGCACGGCGACGCCATGCGGAAATGCAGCGGCACGGCATTGATGTCGCATTTGCCCATATTCTCAGCGACATTCAGGCACGCGATGCGCGCGACACGGGCCGCGCCGATGCGCCGTTAAAACCGGCGGAAGACGCGCTATTGCTTGATACTGGCGATTTGACTATAGGCGACGCCGTTCAAGCTGCGATCGCTTTGGTGGAGTCTCAACTTCGCAAGAGCTAAGTAGCCGGAGTGTATCGACAGAACACACCGTCACCCTGAACTTGGTTCAGGGTCCATTTCGCCGCGCTGACCCTTGGTCTAAGTTGATGGATGGATGCTGAAACAAATTCAGCATGACGCGGTGAGTTGGTTCGATATGCACCGTATTTGAACGCTTTGCTGCTATTCGGGCATCAGGGCAACTCTGGTCAAAGACCGTCGGAACCAACCGACTGGCCGGACAAAATGTACGTAAGGAAACTCTAACCTATGGCAACTTCGCCAAACCCGACCCGCGACGATTTCGCGGCACTTCTCGACGAATCACTTGGTGGCGCAGACGGTGGCTTTGAAGGCCGCGTCGTAAAAGGCACCGTAACCGCAATCGACAATGACCATGCTGTCATCGATGTGGGTCTCAAATCCGAAGGCCGTGTGGCGCTGCGTGAATTCGCTATGCCCGGCCAAAAAGCCGACCTGAAGGTTGGCGACGAAGTCGAAGTCTTCGTTGACCGCGTAGAAAATATGAACGGCGAAGCCATGCTCAGCCGCGATCGCGCCCGTCGCGAAGCCGCTTGGGATGTGCTTGAAGGCGAATTTGACGCTGGCAACCGCGTTGACGGCGTTATCTTTGGCCGTGTGAAGGGTGGTTTCACCGTTGATTTGGGCGGCGCAGTGGCATTCTTGCCCGGCAGTCAGGTTGACGTCCGTCCCGTGCGCGACGTTGCGCCATTAATGGACATCGCCCAACCATTCGTCATCCTGAAAATGGACCGCAAGCGTGGCAACATCGTTGTATCGCGTCGCGCCATATTGGAAGAAACGCGCGCAGAGCAGCGCACTGGCCTCATCCAGAACCTCGCCGAAGGTCAAATCATCGACGGCGTTGTCAAGAACATCACCGATTATGGTGCGTTCGTCGATCTGGGCGGCATCGATGGCCTGCTGCACGTCACGGACATCAGCTACAAGCGTATCAACCACCCAAGCGAAGTCATCAACATTGGTGACACCGTCAAGGTTCAGATCGTCCGCATCAACAAGGACACGCAGCGCATCAGCCTGGGCATGAAGCAGCTAGAAAGCGATCCTTGGGATGCAGCGGTTGCCAAATATCCAGTGGGTACAAAGCTCAAGGGTTCGGTCACGAACATCACCGAATATGGTGCGTTCATCGAACTCGAAGCCGGTATCGAAGGCTTGGTCCATGTTTCGGAAATGTCATGGACAAAAAAGAACGTGCACCCGGGCAAAATCGTTTCGACCTCACAAGAAGTCGACGTTGTCGTTCTCGACATCGACATGGAAAAACGTCGCATTTCGCTTGGCCTCAAGCAAGCACACGACAATCCATGGGCATCGTTTGCCGACAAGTTCCCAGTTGGCTCGACCGTTGAAGGCGAAGTCAAGAATGCGACCGAATTTGGTCTTTTCATTGGTCTCGACGGCGACGTTGACGGCATGGTCCACATGTCCGACATCGCATGGGGCATCACCGGCGAAGAAGCCCTGCACCTTCACCGCAAGGGCGAAACCGTCAAGGCAATCGTTCTCGACATCGACGCCGAGAAAGAGCGCATTTCGCTTGGCATCAAGCAGCTTGAAAAGGGTGCCCCATCGGCAGCCGGCGCTGCTTCGGCAAGCGGCCTGAAGAAGGGTGGCACCACCACCGTGACCGTTCTTGAAGTGCGCGATGGCGGACTTGAAGTGCAAGCGGGCGAAGATGGTGCAACTGGCTTCATCAAGCGCGCCGACCTTGGCCGTGACCGTGACGAGCAACGTCCCGACCGCTTCCAGGTTGGTCAGAAGTTTGATGCGATGGTCACCGGTTTCGACCGCTCGAAAAAGCCGAACTTCTCGGTCAAGGCGCTCCAACTGGCCGAAGAAAAGCAAGCCGTTGAGCAATATGGTTCGTCCGATTCCGGCGCATCACTTGGCGACATCTTGGGTGAAGCACTCAAGGGCGTGAAGAAGTAAGATTCGGGTAAAGCTATCAACGGAAATGTAAAAATAAAGCCCGCTTCATGGAACGAGAAGCGGGTTTTTTATGTCTTTGGCACGAAATGCTTTGAAGACCGTTGTAATAATGAAAAATTTCTGCCAGCATAATGTCAAAGTTGTAAAGTATTGTAAAGTTGACTTTGACAAGCGCATTGCGTCACATTAAAATACCTTAAGAAAGGGACACAATATGATCCGTTCTGAGTTGATTAAAAAGCTTGAGGCCGAGAATCTGGAGCTGAAAACAGAGGAAATCGAAAAGATCGTCGATCTGTTTTTCAACCAGATCATTCAACGCCTCTCCGATGGTGGGCGTGTTGAATTGCGCGGCTTTGGCGCTTTTTCGACCCGCGACCGCAGCCCACGCAAGGGCCGCAACCCGCGCACCGGTGCATCGGTGGAAGTGCCGTCGAAGCGCGTACCCTATTTCAAACCGGGTAAAGAAGTCCGCGAAAGCCTCAACAAATAACCCGTTTGTGCAAAGGCACTTGACCCTGCGGGCGTAATGCTGTCTGCGCATGGCTAAGCGGATGTGGCGGAATGGTAGACGCTACAGACTTAAAATCTGTTGTCCTTCTGGGCGTGCGGGTTCGAGTCCCGCCATCCGCACCAATTGGCCTTAGCTGCCCTTTGAATCACTTCTTGAATCACTTCATGATTGATGCATGGCCCGCCCCACATTGCGGCTCAGTTGCGTGGAGGCTGTCGTCGGTAGCTCAGTGCCTCGGCAATGTGGATGCGGCCAACCTCAGGGACGTTAGCCAAATCGGCGATGGTGCGGGCAACGCGCAATATGCGTGTGTAGCCGCGCGCCGATAGGCGCATCGCTTCTGCCGCTTGGGCCAGTAACTTCTGCCCCGCTGCGTCCGGCGTGGCAAATTCTGCGAGTGTATCACCATCAAGATCAGCATTGGTACGCAAGCCAGTGCCTTGCAGCCGCGCGCTTTGTAGGGAACGCGCGGCCTGCACCCTTGCGGCCACCTCAGCCGAACCTTCGGCGGGGGGCGGAAGGACCAAGTCTGCGGCGCGGACGGCCTGCACATCGACATGCAGATCAATTCGGTCAAGCAATGGCCCCGATATCTTCGCCTGATAGTCCGCAGCACAACGCGGTGCCCGGCTACATGCCAAAGCGGCGTCACCAAGATGCCCGCAGCGGCACGGATTCATCGCAGCAACCAATTGGACATTGGCGGGGAAAGTCACATGGCTGTTGGCCCGTGCGACGCTGACTTCGCCGGTTTCCAAGGGCTGTCGCAAACTGTCGAGCACGCCGCGCTGGAATTCGGGAAGTTCGTCGAGAAACAGGACACCGAGATGCGCAAGGCTGACTTCGCCCGGACGAATGCGCAGACCGCCCCCGACCAAGGCTGGCATGGACGCGCTATGATGCGGTGCACGGAACGGACGTGTCCGCAATAAGCGTCCACCGTCCAAAGATCCGGCGACGGATGCAATCATGGACACTTCCAATGCTTCAGCAGGCGAAAGCTCCGGCAGGATACCCGGCAAACACGAGGCCAATAGCGACTTACCCGCGCCCGGTGGGCCAACCATCGCCAAATTGTGACCGCCAGCAGCGGCAATCTCCAGCGCGCGCTTTGCGGTCTCTTGCCCCTTTACCATTTTCAGATCAGGACCCGTTTGGCGCGGCGCGGCGACCCCTGGTTCAGGCGGGCGCAGCAAGGATTGCCCCTTTAGATGGTTCAGCAAGCCCAGTAAGTCGGGTGCGGCCACGACTTCGATTTCACCAGCCCAAGCCGCTTCTGACCCTTGCATCGCCGGACAGATTAGCCCGAGCCCGCGTGACGAGGCATGTAGCGCCGCCAAAAGCACGCCAGGTGATGCCGCCACCCTGCCATCCAAACCTAGCTCACCGACCACAACAAATTGCGCCAGCGCCTCTGCATCCACCAGCCCCATTGCGCCGAGTAATGCCAACGCAATTGGAAGGTCATAATGCGAGCCCTCTTTGGGCAGGTCAGCGGGTGAGAGATTGATGGTGATCCGCTTGGGCGGCAATGCCAGACCCAGCGCAGAGATTGCGGCACGAACCCGCTCGCGGCTTTCGGCGACGGCCTTATCCGGAAGCCCCACAACGGCAAAGCACACCATACCTGGCGCGACTTGGCATTGGACTTCTACGCTACGCGCTTCCAAGCCGAGATACGCGACTGTGGAAACAATCGACACCATATACAGTCCCCAAGGGTGGACCTCCGCGGCACTGGGATGAAGTTCCAGCGAAGGTCCGGCCGACCGGTCCAGCAGTCGACAAGACTCACTGCGCCGCGAACGGCCCCGATGGCAACTGCTGCCGGTTGGTATACCAACGGTTGGTATATGCTATTTAACGTTATCCTTA
>JAEMTM010000026.1:0-2754 GCA_016462305.1 Sphingomonadaceae bacterium
CCCACTTTGAAGGCGGGTGATGTCGTGATGGTCAACATTGAAGACGCTGACGAACACGACTTGTTTGGAGTGGTCGCCTGATTATTTGCGCTTTGGCGGTAGGGGAAAGAAGCCCGATGTACGGGCGACATAATCGGCATAATCGGGCCGCGTCTTCTTCATACCACGTTCCAATAATGGCTTTCCCGACCATCGCGTCAGGGTGAATGTCAAGAATATCGGACCAATGACGCTCATCCATCCGGCCAGCCCTGCTTCGCACGCGATGAGCCAGATGCCCCACCATGTGCAGGCATCACCGAAATAATTGGGGTGGCGCGTATAGCGCCACAGGCCGGTATCAAGAACCTTGCCCTTATTCGCGGGATTGGCGCGGAAGGTGTTAAGCTGCGTATCACCGATGGTTTCAAACAATATGCCGATGATCGCAATGATGGTGCCGAAATATGCCAACGGGCCCAACACGGAGCGCCCGCCTTCGCTTGCCCAAATACCAAGTTGCGCGGGTAGGGCGGTTATGAAGAGCAAAGGCGCTTGGGTGAGAAACACCGACAGAAGCGATGTCTTGCTCCAGCTCCAGCCTTTCTTTTCCATGACGCTGCCCATAATTTTGGCGTAGCGCGGGTCTTCGCCATGCGCGCGCCAGCGTGTCCACAGATGAAAGGTGAGGCGTAAGCCCCACAGGCTGGTCAGACCAAGCAGCAGGTGGGACCGAGCGCCCGGCGCGCTTGACTGCGCCCAGGTCGCCCAGGCCAGTAACACCATCCCAAATGCCCAAAAGGCATCGATGAATGACACATCCCGAATTTTGACGGAGTAAGCCCATAAGGCAAGAATCACGGTTAGCAACGCCGCAGCATTGATAAGCATCGTCGAACCAAGATCAGTCATGCATCGTCCCTCGCAAATATCTCTGTCATTCCTTTGGCAGGGTGCTTTGGTTTAACCTTCGCATAGATTTCCGCAACCTTCGCCATATCGGCCTTATAATCGCCGGTTGGCCAGATGGCAGGCCCAAGCCCGCCGGTTTTGGAACCATAATCCATCATGCCCAATACCAGCGGTACGCCAGCCCCCACGGCAATGTGGTAGAATCCCGTTTTCCAAGCCTTGACGGTGCCGCGCGTCCCTTCTGGCGCGATGGTCAGCATGAATTCGTCGCGACGGCGGAATTCATCGATCATCTGCTGCACATAATTGCGGTTTGAACTGCGGTCGACAGGAACGCCGCCCATATCGCGCATGAAGTTGGTAAGCGGCCAGCGGAAAAGTGAGGTTTTAGCCATGAAATGTGGCTTAATTCCTAAGTCTTCGGTCAATCCTAAAAAATAGACAAAGTCCCAGTTGCTGGTGTGTGGTGCGGCAATGAGCACGAATTTGCGTGGTTCCGGAACGACGCCATGCGCCCGCCATCCGCCGTGTTTATAAATACTGACCAGCGCCCGCCGGAACAGCCGGGACAACCAGCTTGGCTGGCGTTCATGCAACGACATTAAGATAATCCTCCCCTATCGTTCACATAACGCCGTTACAATGCATTTCAAACGGCTTGTTTCGCAAATAGGCAAAGGCTAGGCATCCGGTCGCAATAAAAATCAACGCGGGAAAATACATGTCGCAACATGCATACGGTTCCACTCCAGTCATTTCGTCGACAGGATTGTTTACGCCATCGGACACCATTAGCAACGAGGAACTGGTTGCGAGCTTCAATGCCTATGCCGACCGATACAATGCGGCGAACCCTGACGCAGAGCCGATCACGCATAGCTCAGTTGAATTTGTCGAGAAGGCCAGCGGAATAAAATCCCGGCATGTGATGGATAAGCGTGCAATCGTCGATCCCGACATCATGGAGCCACGTTACCCCGAACGGCCAAATGACCAGATTTCGTTAATGGCCGAAATCGGTGTCGCGGCATGCCGTGATGCGCTGGAGCGCGCCGGGCGGAGCATCGAAGAACTAGATGCCGTCTTATGCGCTGCGTCGAATATGCAGCGTGCTTATCCTGCCATGGCGGTCGAGATCCAACATGCGCTTGGAATGCAGCGCGGCTTTGGCTTCGACATGAATGTGGCTTGTTCGTCCGCGACATTTGGTATTCAAACTGCCGCGGACTATATCCGCAGCGGCAACGCGCGCTCGGTATTGGTCGTAAATCCCGAAATTACTTCAGGGCATCTTAACTGGCGCGACCGCGATAGCCACTTTATCTTTGGGGATGTGGCCACAGCCATATTGGTTGAGGCAAAGGATATGGCGCCCGCACAGCATTGGGAAATTTTGGGCACGCGGCTGAAAACGCAATTCTCGAACAATATCCGCAACAATTTTGGTTTTCTCAACCGCGCGCATGGGCAAGGCCCCGTCAACCAAAGCGGGCCGCGCAATGACAAGCTATTCGTTCAAGAGGGCAGGAAGGTGTTTAAAGAGGTTGTGCCAATGGTCGGGCAAATGATTGTTGAACATGCCGAAAGCCTGGGCCTATCGGGATCAAATTTGCGCCGATTGTGGTTGCATCAGGCCAATACGGGCATGAACAGACTGATCGCGCAAAAGGTTTTGGGGCATGAAGCAAATGAGGATGAAAGCCCCATAGTGCTTGATACCTATGCCAACACCTCAAGTGCCGGCTCGATCATTGCGTTTCACAAGCATAATGAAGACCTTACGGCAGGGGATATTGGCTTAATATGCTCGTTCGGCGCGGGATATTCGGCGGGCTCGGTATTCGTGCGGAAAGTTGCTTAATC
>JAEMTM010000026.1:2854-14506 GCA_016462305.1 Sphingomonadaceae bacterium
AAGTTGCTTAATCCATTGGGCTGCGGATTTACGAGGTAAACCCGGTTGCCAGTTGACGTCAGTTAATAGTTCTTTGCGCAACCCGGTCTGTGATGGGTTGTTCAAGTCTATTTTTCTTACCCTGCAAGCCCGCTGGCGGCGGCTTTATGCCCATTAGTCGAGTATCAACGCCAGCAAAATGTAAATCAAAACCGGCGAACCAAAGCCGACAACCGTTGCAACGGCGAAAATCAAGCGAATGATCATGGCATCCATGCCAGTCCAGTTTGCCAGGCCAGCGCAAACGCCAAGAATTTTCTTGTTGGCTTTATCAAGTGTTAAACGTGTCATTAAATTGCTCCCTAATTCCAAAACGCGGGTTTATATCATGCGATCAATGCGGCGGCGGGCGCAACTGCCGGTGCCACGCTGATGCCGATGGTGATGAATGCGCAGATAACTGCTGCGAAAGCCGATAGAATTTGTGTGCGTGCATATTGTGTCATGTTGATTTCCTTTAGTATGTCCCGGACCATTCCGGCTATGCGAACCACATTGCACGGCCTATGCCAAAATGAATATATATATTAAAATCAGTATTTTCGTTCATTTTCAGGACAGCCACAATATTGGAATATATTCACATATTGGGAAATAATGCTAATATTTGGTAATGGAACATTACCAATAGCCGCTTGACCAAAAGCGGCCATACTATAGCAGACGCATGATATGACGCTGTCGCGACTAACCCTGAATGATTTTCGAAATCATGCTGCGCTGGACATCCGGCCAGAGGCGCAGTTTATTGCACTTCACGGGTCAAACGGCGCCGGTAAGACCAATATCTTGGAGGCAGTGTCGCTGTTGGTGCCAGGCCGAGGTCTTCGCCGGGCGGCCATGTCTGACATATTGCGCAAAGAGGGCAGCGGCGGCTTTACCATCGTTGCCCATGCTGGCGGCAATGTGATTGGCACTGGCGTCAGCGCAGAGCAGCCTGAACGGCGCAAGGTGCGGGTGAACGAAAGCAATGCCGCGATAAACAGCCTCGCCGAATGGCTGTCGGTTATCTGGCTAACCCCGGCGATGGACCGCTTGTTTGCGGATGGCGCAGCCGCGCGACGGCGGTTTCTGGATCGCTTGGTATTGGCGGTAAATCCAGGCCACGCACGGCACAGCAGCCGATATGAAAAGGCCATGCAACAACGCAACCGGCTTTTGGCGGGCGGTGTTGCCGCCGACCCTTTATGGTTAGATGCGCTTGAGGGGCAGATGGCGGAGAGCGGAAATTATATTCAGGCGGCCCGAGCCTGGGTTATTGAGGCGTTGAGTGCGCAATTGCTGACGACAATGTCCGGACCATTTGCCACGCCGCAAATCAAATTGGTCGATAAGGTTGCAACCGCAGATGGCGATCTTGCGTCTGCATGGCGCAAGGGACGTAACCGTGATGCTGCTGCTGGGCGCACTTTGCTTGGCCCGCATCGTACCGATCTCGAAATATTGCACAGCGCCTCAGGGCGGGTCGCTGAGCAATGTTCTACAGGAGAGCAGAAGGCATTGCTGCTTTCCCTCATCCTCGCGCATGCGGCGCTTGTAACGGCGCAACGCGATGCCCCGCCAATCTTGCTGTTGGATGAGGTCGCGGCGCATCTCGATCCGTCAAGACGCGCTGCGTTATTTGGGTTGTTGGCAGATACCGGGGCGCAAGTCTGGATGACCGGAACTGAACCCGAATTGTTTAAGGATATTGGGCTGTCCGCCCAGTTGTTGCCAATCGGCCAGATTTAGAACGCTCCCCTGATTAAAGGGGAGCGTTCATTTAGCGGGCTTTGCTGGACTTTTTAACAGCACTCTTCTTTGGCGGCTTGGGCTTGGCAGACTTAGGGGGCGCAGGCGTCACTTCAAATGTGGGCTGGTCGCCCTTGATACGCACAGCAACTTCGCCGCCATGAATGAGTTTGCCAAACAACAATTCTTCGGCAAGCGGCTGTTTGATCTTTTCCTGGATAAGACGACCCATCGGGCGCGCGCCGTATAGTCTGTCATAACCACGCTCGGTCAACCAGGCCCGTGCTTCATCATCAAGTTTGATGTGCACATTTTGGTCGGCAAGCTGTAGCTCCAATTGCAGTATGAACTTGTCGACGACGCGCGCGACGACTTCGGTCGGCAGATAACTGAATGGCACCGTCGCATCGAGGCGATTGCGGAATTCCGGCGCAAACATCTTCTTCACGGCTTCATCGCCGGCATCTTCTTTACTGATATTGTTGCCAAATCCGATGCCTTCTTTCGCCATATCGCTGGCGCCCGCGTTGGTTGTCATGATCAAAATGACATTACGGAAGTCGACAGTCTTGCCGTGATGGTCGGTCAGGCGGCCATTGTCCATGACTTGCAACAGGATGTTGAACAGGTCCGGATGCGCCTTTTCGATTTCGTCGAGTAACAATACGCTGTGCGGGTTTTGATCGACGGCATCGGTCAAAAGTCCGCCCTGGTCAAAGCCGACATAGCCGGGAGGCGCACCAATCAGACGGCTGACGCTGTGGCGTTCCATATATTCCGACATGTCAAACCGCTTGAGCGGAATGCCAAGGATAGACGCCAATTGCCGCGCGACTTCGGTTTTACCGACGCCGGTCGGGCCACTGAACAAATAGCTGCCGATTGGCTTTTCGGTATCGCGCAGGCCGGCACGGCTGAGCTTGATGGCGCTCGCCAACACTTCAATCGCCTTGTCTTGCCCGAACACCACGCGCTTGAGATCTGCCTCAAGCGTGCCAAGCGCAGTCTTGTCATCGGTCGAAACCTGCTTTGGCGGGATGCGGGCAATGGTGGCGATAACTGCTTCGATTTCGCGGGCTGTGATCAGTTTGCGGCGTTTTGACGGGGCAACAAGCATCTGCATGGCACCAACTTCGTCAATGACGTCGATGGCCTTGTCTGGCTGCTTACGGTCATTGATGTAGCGTGAGGACAACTCCACTGCGGCCTTGATGGCATCGGGGGTGTATTTAACTTTGTGATGCTCTTCAAATGCGCTGCGCAAGCCCGCAAGGATTTTGATCGTGTCCTCAATGCTTGGTTCGTTGACGTCAATCTTCTGGAACCGGCGCAGCAATGCGCGGTCCTTTTCGAAATGGTTGCGGAATTCCTTGTAAGTGGTCGAACCGATGCAGCGGATGGTCCCGCCTGACAACGCCGGTTTTAGCAAGTTTGACGCGTCCATCGCCCCGCCGCTGGTTGCGCCCGCGCCGATGACCGTGTGAATTTCGTCGATGAACAGGATCGCGTCCGGCAGTTTCTCCAACTCGGACACGACCGCCTTTAACCGCTCTTCAAAGTCACCGCGATACCGCGTTCCAGCCAGCAACGCGCCCATGTCGAGCGAATAGATCACTGCTGGTAACAAAACCTCAGGCACCTGATTTTCCACGATGCGTCGGGCAAGGCCTTCGGCAATCGCGGTCTTTCCAACGCCCGGCTCGCCCACATAAAGGGGGTTGTTTTTAGACCGGCGGCATAAAATTTGGACGGTACGGTCAACTTCGGCTGTTCGCCCGATCAGGGGATCAATGCGGCCCTGCTTCGCTTTTTCATTCAGATTGACGGTGAACTGATCCAGCGCACCTTCTTTCTTGTCCTTTTTCGCCTTTGCGTCATCTGGCTCTTCGTTTTTCAGCTCAGCGTCGGCTCCTGACCGAGGTTCGGATAGCTTGCCGTCCTTGCCGATGCCGTGACTGATATAAGATACGGCATCGAGCCTGCTCATATCCTGCTGTTGCAAAAAGTATACGGCATAGCTCTCGCGTTCCGAAAATAACGCGACCAGCACATTTGCGCCAGTTACGACGTCCTTGCCGGAACTTTGGACATGCAGAATCGCGCGTTGAACGACGCGCTGGAAACCACTTGTCGGCGATGGGTCAACCTTGCCCTCCACGCGCAGGCTTTCCAGCTCTGTATCCAAATAGGTAATGATGATGTCCGAAAGTTCGCCGAGATCGACACCGCAAGCCTGCATGACTTTCGCGGCGTCCGCATCTTCGATGAGCGCCAGCAGGAGATGCTCTAGCGTAGCGTATTCATGCGCGCGGTCGCCAGCATGCTTCAATGCGTTATGAAGTGTGGTTTCCAGCGACTCTGCAAATGATGGCATAATTCCGTCTCCCTAAAATGAGTCGCTGCGCAGTCTACACACTATATCGGCGCGGCCTTCGGTGCTTTCAAGCATGATAAGAGAGATAACGGCTTGGGTTCCCGCTTTCTTAGGGTCAGGACCGCTACGAGTCACTTCTTGAACAACGCGTCGGCAACGCTTCTGTGCTTGCTTGCAAACGTAATTTTGGCTTCGCAGCGGGTGATTTCGGCCTTTAGCGCAGCGATCCGCAACTCAAGTTCCGCGACAGATAGGGCGTCAATATCCTGCTTGATAAGAATGGCCACAGGATCGTCGCGCCGGCGTGGTAGATTTTCGTCAATATCCATAACGCATATTTTACCGATGGGCGGTTGCTGTCAATATGAAGCTTGCCTAGGGTCAGGACCATTCAAAAGGGATAACGCAGTAATGGTTGATTTACCGGATTTAATGACCGTAATCGAAATTTCGACGCCGGGCGGGCCCGAAGTGCTTGTCGCGTCGCGCCGGCCGCTGCCC
The DNA here is from genome assembly GCA_016462305.1 of Sphingomonadaceae bacterium. Lineage (GTDB taxonomy): Bacteria > Pseudomonadota > Alphaproteobacteria > Sphingomonadales > Sphingomonadaceae > Sphingorhabdus_B. The sequence continues at coordinate 7,500 of JAEMTM010000026.1, forward strand.
GTTCCGGGTGCGGGTGAGGTGCTGTTGAAAGTCGCTTATGCGGGCGTCAACCGGCCTGACGTTATCCAGCGCAAGGGGCTTTATCCCGCCCCTCCGGGCGCGAGTGATCTGCCCGGGCTTGAAGTATCGGGAATAATCGTCGCCGTGGGTGATGATGTCGACCCGACTAATGTCGGTGCCCCTTACTGCGCCTTAGTATCTGGCGGTGGGTATGCCGAATATTGCCTTGCACGGATGGAACTGTGCTTGCCGGTTCCAGCGGGCATGGAGATGGTCGAAGCGGCTGCTTTGCCTGAAACATTGTTCACCGTGTGGCATAATGTGTTTGAGCGGGGCTATGCTTCGCCTGGCGAGACTGTGCTTATTCACGGTGGGACCAGCGGAATTGGCACCATGGCGATCAAGCTGGGCAAGCTTTTCGGCCTGACTGTGATTGTGACCTGCGGTTCTGACGACAAATGCGCAGCAGCCCAAAAAATCGGCGCGGATCACGCCATCAACTATAACAGTTCCGACTTTGTCGAACGGGTGAAGGCGCTCACAAGTGGCGAGGGCGTTCATTTGGTGCTTGATATGGTCGCAGGGAATTACGTGGCGCGAAACCTGCAGTGCTTGCGTGAAGATGGGCGGCATGTCACCATCGCGGTGCAAGGTGGGATGACAGCCGAAATCAACATGGCTTTTGTCATGTCACGCCGCCTGACGCTGACAGGGTCAACGCTGCGTCCTCGAACCCCCATTTTTAAGGCGATGCTTGCCCAGGAAATATCTGCAACCGTTTGGCCACTGGTCTGTGATGGGGCGTTGCGTCCGGAAATAGACAAGGTTTTTCCTTTGGCCGAAGCCGCCGATGCGCATGCCTATATGGAATCTGGCGCGCATGTCGGGAAGATCATGTTGGCGGTTTAGCCGGATTTATGATTTTGGCGTTTTCGCCGCCACGCCATCCAGCCAGATTTTGACATCATTGGCGCTTTTTTCAGGGATTTCCTCCATCGGGATGTGGCCGACATTGGGGTAAATGACCAGCTTCGCCTGCGGCATGGCTTCGGCAAACCATTTGGCCGAGCTGACGGGGATTAAATTATCTTGCGCGCCCCATAAGATCAAAACGGGCACCTTTATCGCCGAGAGCCGTTCTTTTGTGTCAGATGTCATGTTCTTGGGACTTGAAAAACGCTGCATGGTTGCCGCGCGGTTGCCGGGATAGCGGTTTAATTCCCAGTATCGATCAATGAGCTTGTCGTCGATTTTGGATTGAACGCTCATCGATGTTTTAATGCTGGATTCAAAAATGCTGCGGGGGGCAATGAAGCGTGCGGCTTCTTTTATCACCGGCATACGCATCAATCGGAACCCAAGCGGTAATTCGCCAGATTTTGCATCTGGCTGTCCACTGGCGTCAACCAACAAGACAGCTTCGACCTTCTCCGGATGCTCCAATGCATATAACCACGACACGCCGCCGCCCATCGAATTGCCGCCGATCACTGCCTTATCAACATTCAGCTTGGCCAATAAACGGTCAACGACGTTCACATAAGATGCATTGTCGTAGACGCCTGCTGGGTTATCTCCAGTCAGGCCATGTCCAGGAAGATCAAGCGAAATGATACGATAGTTTTTGCCCAAAATCGCAACCCATTGCTCCCATGTATGCAGAGATGCGTTTGAGCCGTGAATAAGAACGAGCGGTTGTCCGTCCGGCTTTCCTTCGTCGCGATAATGCACGCGCAGACCAGGCTCCAATTCGGCAAAGCGCGAAGCGGAGTTACTATATTTGCGCTCCATCTGGGCGGCCTGCGTATCAGGCGCATAGCCCCAGAAAAACAGCGCAGCCAGGGCGGCAAGCAACAAAATGACGAGCCATTTGATCAAACGTAGCATGTCTTCCCCCAATGAATACGCGGAATGCACGGGCGGTGCGGCGCGTGCAAGTCCAAACGCGCATTGTCGCTTGCCGATATGGCAAACTTCGCCTAATGCTGGCGCACGACATTCAGGCCGCTCCGTAAGGGGCGGCCCTTATTATTGGAGCAAATGAAATGGCCACCCCTTTGATGCCACATGCGACCGCCGCTTGGTTGGTCGACAACACGGGTTTGAGCTTCTCGCAAATCGCCGAGTTCTGTGGTATTCATATCCTTGAAGTGCAGGCCATGGCTGATGACATGACTGGATCGAAATATACCGGGCGTGATCCTGTGCACGCCGGCGAACTGGCGATGGAAGAAATTGAAAAGGGTCAGGCAGATGAGGATTATGTCCTCAAAATGTCAAAGGGTCCGGATCAGGTTCGCCGCACAAAAGGCCCGCGCTATACACCAGTATCAAAGCGTCAGGACAAGCCAGATGGCATTGCTTGGTTGTTGCGCAATCACCCTGAAATTTCGGATGGCGCGATCTGCAAGTTGATCGGTACGACGCGCAATACAATTGCCGCCATTCGTGAGCGTAGTCACTGGAACATCGCTGAAATTCAGGCGAAGGACCCCGTCACGCTTGGTCTGACATCGCAGCGCGAGCTGGATGCGATCGTGAATCGCGCTGCAAAGAAAGCCGGTATCGACAATAAAGCTGCCAACGACGCACGCCTTGGAACGGATCGTGACGCTTTGATCGAAGAATTGCGCGCAGAACGTACCGAAGCTGCACGTCGCGCCGAAGCTGCGTTGAACGGCGAAGACGAAAATGTTGGCAAGGCAGAATTGACCGCCGACACTTTGTTCAAAAAAGCTGGCGAATAATCGAAACGTGATGATTGCCTTAATCGCTTGATTAAGGCACGGCAGGGGCATGGCAATTTCCACACCCCCCGCATATGACGCATCGCTTGCCGACCATGGTTTTGAAGCAAGAGAGCTTAAAGGGCTAACCTATCCCTTGGGCGAACATGCTCCGCAATATGGTGAAATTTACCCAATAGCGCCCGATTTGGGTTGGACGCGGATGCCCGTGCCCGGCAACTTGGCGCATATCAATCTATGGCTGTTGGATGAGGCGAACGGCGGATATGCGATTGCCGATACCGGCCTGTTCATGCCAGCGACGATTGATCAATGGAAGGCGATGTTTGCAGGCGTGCTGGCGGAACGCGCACTCAAGCGGATTTTCGTAACGCATTTCCATCCAGACCATGTGGGCTGCGCTGGTTGGTTGGCAAACAAGTTCAAAGTGCCGATCTGGATGAACCGCACCGAATGGCTGATGGCGCGGATGCTTACGAGCGAACAGTTGGAACAGCCGCCCGAGGAAGTCCTTAACAACCGCCGATTTGCCGGCTTTGACGCGGCGCGCATTGAAAAGCTGCGTAAAGCAGGTTGGGGCGGCTTTGCGCGCGCGGTGTCGCGGTTGCCAACGGGACATGTGCGCCTGGATGACGGGCAAGTTGTCCGCGTCGGGCGGCGCGACTGGACCGTCATGACTGGCGGTGGCCATACACCACAGCATGCGAGCCTTGTCGATTTTGATAACAATATGATTATCGCTGGCGACCAGATTTTGCCGCGCATCACATCGAACGTATCGGTCATGGACAGCGAGCCGGAGGCTGATCCATTGGGTGAATGGCTGGCGTCCATTGCGAAATTCCGTGCGGCTTTGCCTGCGGATATGTTGGTGCTGCCTGCACATGGGGAACCATTTACCGGTGTGCATGTCCGTCTGGACAAGCTAGCCTCGGGACATCATGAACGGCTTGATAAGCTAGAGCGCGCATTGCGTACCGCCGAAATGCGGGCCGTTGATACTTTCAGCCTTTTATTCGACCGCGAAATTGATGACACCGTCTATGGCTTGGCTACGGGTGAGGCGCAGGCACATTTGCGGCATTTGCATTTTGCCGGACGGATAAAATGTGAAATTCGCGATGGCGTAGGTTGGTATCACGCGGCATAATGTCTGCATGACACAGAGCATTTGGAACGACCATTATCTTCATCCTGCCAAATGGGACCAGCAGTTTCCCGCATTGGCACTGCATGACATGTTTTTTCAATCGGCAGAGCGCATGGGCCGCGCTGCAATGGCCGACTTCATGGGCCGCAAATATAATTATGCTGAGATCGCTGCCATGGTTCGGCGCGTAGCCCGCGGGTTGCAGGACAAAGGCATTGGCAAGGGTGACCATATTGGCCTGTTCCTGCCCAATGTGCCGCAATATATTGCCGCTTATTATGGCGCCTTGGCAGCAGGGGCGACGGTCGTGAATTTTTCGCCGCTCTACAGCGTTGATGAACTCGCGCACCAGGTTGCCGACAGCGGCACTTCCATCTTGTTCACGGTCTCTGCGGCGGCATTACTGCCCACGGCGATGAAGGTGCTCGACAATAGCAGCCTGAAAGAATTGATCGTCGGAAGCGTTTCTGAAGCTTTGCCAAAAGCGAAAAGCTGGGCTTACCGTCTGTTCAAACGCGGCGAGATTGCGGCGATACCCTCTGATAGCCGCGTGTCTACTTTTGCCCATCTGGTTGCAAATGAAGGCGATTATGCGATTCAGCCATGCGCACCTGAAAAAGATATTGCGCAGTTGCAATATACGGGCGGCACTACCGGCACCCCAAAAGGCGCAATGTTAAGTCATCAGAATATCACGGCCAATGCGCGGCAGATTAACATGCTTGATCCGCACAGTAGAATGAATCGGCCTGATGGACCATTGGATGATCGCATCCTTGGCGTCCTGCCGTTTTTCCATGTTTTCGCAAATGCCACTGTCCTCAATCGCACAGTTGCCAATGGTGGTGAAATTGTCATGCTGCCCCGATTTGAGGCAAAGGCGGCTTTGGCGGCGATTACCCGCGCAAAGGTAACGTCGCTTCCTGGCGTGCCGACCATGTATCAAGCCTTGCTGGATTGCCCGGACCTTGCAAAGACCGATTTCAGTAGCCTTCGCGCCTGTATTTCGGGCGGCGCACCCTTGGCCGGTGAATTGAAAAAGCGGTTTGAGACAGCGACTGGAGCCGTCGTTATCGAAGGCTATGGCTTAACCGAAAGCTCAGGCGTGGTCTCGTGCAACCCCTATGAGGGCATGAACAAGATTGGCAGCATCGGGCAACCTGTCCCTGGAACCGATGTCCGGCTGGTTGACAAGGAGGACCCGGCTAAGCCCGCTCCGCCCGGCGAACCCGGCGAGCTTATATTTTCTGGTCCGCAGCTTATGTGCGGATATTGGAACCAGCCAGAGGCGGATGCAGAAGTGTTTCTCGGCAAATATCTGCGCACAGGCGACGTCGCGACGATTGACGAAGATGGCTTTATCCACATCGTTGACCGGTTGAAGGATATGATCGCCGTTGGCGGGTTTAAGGTGTTCCCAAGCCAAGTTGAAGATGTGCTTTACCAACATCCTGCGGTCAAGGAAGCGCTCGTCATTGGCGTTGCTGATGCGTATCTGGGCGAAATTCCCCGCGCCTTTGTGACATTGCAAAATGGTGCGACCGAAGATGGCGCGGCGCTTGCGGCGTGGCTCAACCCGAAATTGGGCAAACATGAACGCGTTCAGGGTGTCACGATCATGGATGTCTTGCCAAAAACAATGATCGGCAAGCTGGACCGCAAAGCGTTGCGGATGTCGCTGGGTTCGTAGGCGTTGGTCTGCGATGGAAGGGGATATTGCTCTCATCCGCAAGATAATCCATATCGACATGGATGCATTTTACGCCAGCGTTGAGCAGCGGGATAACCCCGATCTGCGCGGAAAGCCTGTCGCCGTCGGCGGCTCGTCCAAACGCGGCGTTGTGGCGGCGGCAAGCTATGAAGCGCGCGCGTTCGGTGTGCGCTCGGCCATGCCTTCGGTCACGGCGCAAAGGCAATGCCCCGACCTGATTTTCGTCAAACCAAGGTTTGAGGCCTACAAAGCGGTGTCCCGGCAAATTCGCGAAATATGCGCACGGCACACCGACATCATTCAACCGCTGTCGTTGGATGAGGCCTATCTTGACGTGACCCATGACAAGCAGGGCATCGGGTCCGCAGTGAAGATTGCCAAGGCTATCCGCACGGCGATCCGCGACGAGACGGGCCTTACCGCGAGCGCGGGTGTAAGCTATAACAAGTTTATCGCAAAGCTGGCCAGCGACCAGAATAAGCCCGATGGAATGTGCGTCATTTTGCCGGATCAAGGCCCAGAATTCGTCGCTAGCCTTCCGGTCCGCCGTTTTCACGGTGTCGGGCCGCGCACTGCTGAAAAGATGGCAAAGCTCGGCGTAAATACGGGTGCGGACCTTGCGCGCAAGGATGAGGCGTGGCTGGCGCAGCATTTTGGCAGTTGGGGCGGCTATCTTTTCTGGGCCGCGCGCGCAATTGACCACCGTCCTGTCAACGCAAATGCTGTGCGCAAATCTATCGGGGCGGAAAGCACCTATTTCAACGACAAAAGCAGTGAGTCAGAATTGCGCGATGCATTGGAAGAAATAGTCGATATCGTTTGGGACCGCATCGACCGGCATCAGGCAGAGGGCAGGACATTAGTGTTGAAGGTGCGCTATGCGGATTTCCGGACGATCACGCGCTCCCGTACCGTTGGGCAGGCCTTGTCGGATCGTGCGACCATTGCGCAAGTTGGGCATGCGTTGCTTGATCAAATTTTACCGACCGAAATGGGGGTCCGGCTTCTTGGGCTGACACTTTCCGGTCTGGTAGACCATAATGAAGTCGCTCAAGGCACAGCGCCGCAGGGACAATTTACATTTGATTATTGAAAATTGAAATATTTTGTTATATATCACGAAACTGTTATACTTATGCAACACAGGATGTGAGATGGCGCGCCCGCAGACAGACATTGATGCTGGAAGAATTGCATTGCTGGAGGTTGTCGATGACTTGATCCGAAAGCGCGGCGCGGTAGATATTTCAATGACAGATTTGGCGGCTGCCGCTGGCATGTCGCCATCTAATCTATATCGTTTTTTCGACAATAAAGAAGCGTTGCTTGAGGCTGTGGCCGAGCGTTTTTTTGCCGAAAAAATCCGGATAATGGTTGAGGTAACCGAATCCGACTTGCC
>JAEMTM010000026.1:14606-17850 GCA_016462305.1 Sphingomonadaceae bacterium
GTTTTTTTGCCGAAAAAATCCGGATAATGGTTGAGGTAACCGAATCCGACTTGCCTGTTCAGGAAAAGATGTACCAATATTTTGCGCGGCGTTACCTTGCGATGGTTGAGCAATATGAGGCCGAACCAGACCTGCTGAAAAGTTACCTCGAAATGGGCCAACAATATTTTGAGGTTATCCGTGGTTATTTTGATCTGGGAGATCATTATCTCTCCCTGATTGTCGCAGAAGCCATGGAGCAGGGCTATTTTGAAGGCCTCTCGATTGATGAGACAGTTTCGTTGGTGAACCAGATGGTGCATTACTACACAAACCCTGGAGCGCTTTTTAATATTGGCACGGTTAAGTTGAGGGTGGAGAAACTTGCAACGATTGTTGAGACAATTTTTCGAGGGCTAGGCAAAAACACAGCCATGGAAACGCGCGGTCAACCGCATATCAGAATCGTTTCGTAAACCCAGCTAGGCCGTGCCACCTCTTTAGCGCATAATCACTTTTACAATGTCACAGCGCTGATTTAAGCACATGATTAAATCGGAAGAGAGGGAGCCTATCATGCTTGTAGAAAATGCGATGTTTCCATCAATCGAGCAGGCTACATCATTTTTCGGCGGTCCAGAGAACGGGCCCTTTGTCATGGTCAATTTGCTGAAGTTCAAAGACAAAGCGGAATATGCTGATGGCAGCGATTCCGATCTCTCGGGTGCTGCGGCTTATGCCCGTTACGGTAAGGCTATTCAGGCCTGCTTGGCTGCCGTGGGTGGCCGCCAAATTTATGCCGGGACAGTTACCGGGATGATGATCGGTGAAATTGAGGACTTATGGGATATGGTCGCTTTGGTCGAATATCCGTCACTCGCGGCGATGCAGAAAATGGTGTCTTCGCCTGAATATAAGGCCATTGAGTCCCACCGCAAAGCTGGTCTTGCCGGCCAATTAAACATCCGCACCAGCCAGATTGGACGTTGATATGAAGCCCATGAAGAACCGCATGACCGGCCTGCTCGGCGTCGAATATCCAATCATTCAGGCGCCAATGGGCTGGATTGCGCGGGCGCAACTGGCATCGGCGGTGTCGAACGCGGGGGGGCTTGGCATCATCGAAACATCCTCGGGGCAGTTGGATGAAGTGCGCGCCGAAATCATCAAGATGCGTGAACTTACCGATAAACCCTTCGGTGTGAACATCGCCCAAGCCTTTGTGCGTGATCCTGGCATCGTAGATTTTGTCGTCGACCAAGGCATCAAGTTTGTGACCACATCGGCGGGCGACCCGAACAAATATTGCGGTCCATTAAAGGCGGCGGGTTTAACCGTATTCCATGTGGTGCCCACATTGGCCGGTGCTTTGAAGGCCATTGATGCCGGCGTTGACGGCCTTGTGGTTGAAGGCGGCGAAGGCGGGGGTTTCAAAAATCCAAAGGACGTCGCGCTGATGGTCCTGTTGCCGCTCATCCGGAGCAAAGTTGACGTGCCTATTGTGGCCGCTGGCGGTATCGTCTGCGGACGGACAATGGCCGCCGCATTCGCGCTTGGCGCAGAGGCTGTGCAAATGGGCACACGGATGGTCAGCGCTGCGGAATCGCCAGTGCATCATAACTGGAAAGACGCGATCATCAACGCGAAGGAAACCGATACGCTGTTCCTTAACCGCCACGGGCCGGGGCCAGCATTGCGCGCCTTGCGCACCGAACGAACAACAAAGCTGGACGTTGAGCCAACGGACAATATCATGGCCGAAATGCGCGGTGTGCTTGATTTATATTTCGGCGGTGACATGGAGGCTGCGATAGCCCTTTCCGGGCAAGTGGCCGGACGCATTGATGCGGTGAAACCCGCCAAACAAATAATCAATGAGGTGATGGAGGAGTTTTATTCTGTCATGCATGATTTGCGACGCGATTATCTTTAGGATTTGACTTGGACCCGGTCCTCGAAGAGTTTCTGAGCGACCCTGCGGCGGATGTTTCGGCGCTGCACGATGTTGCGCGGATCAAGGCCATATTGGAGCAATGTGGGCGTGAAGGCCGTGCGATCAGCTATTCCGAGCTTTTGCTGAACCTTGGCTTCCGCTTCACGCGGCCCAAAATGCGGGCGGTATGCAAGACGCTGGATAAGATAGACCAGATCACCGCCGAAGACGGCGCACCTGCGCTCGCGGTGCTTGTGGTGCGTGAAGGTGACGGCTTGCCCGGGCAGGGCTGGTGGACAGGGCGGAGTGATTATCAGGGTGAATGGACAGGGCCGCAAGCGCATGCCCATATTCGAAAACTTCAGGACGATGTGTTCGCATATTGGCAAGACAGACCACTTTGAACATCTTTGCGCGAACCAAATAAAACAGGAATAATCATGCAACAGGCAATGGATTTTTTGGATGAAAGCAGGGCGTTATGCGTGCTACTTACGCCGATTTCCGAAGCAGAGTTTGAAACGCCTAGCCAATTCAAGGGTTGGACCATCAACAACATCATCCGCCATTTGCATGTCTGGAACATCGCCGTCGATTTATCCTTGCAAGACGAGGCCGCGTTTGGCGCGTTTGTCGCCGCGATGATGGCGGGGGTTCGCGGGGGTAAGCTGCCTGAGTTTGAGGCACGCTATCTGAATGGCCTTTCGGGCCATGCCTTGCGAAACGCTTGGATAGAGCGTGCGGGAACCACCGCCGATGCATTTGCACGCGCCGATCCTAAGCTCCGTCTCAAATGGGTTGGGCCTGATATGAGCGCGCTAAGTTCAATCACTGCGCGGTTAATGGAAACTTGGGCACATGGGCAGGCCGTATACGATGTGCTTGGCATGGAACGGCAGGACACTGACCGGATTGGAAATATCGTACGCCTTGGCGTGAACACCTGGGGCTTCAGTTGGAAAAATCGCCGCATCGAGCCACCCGGCCAGATGCCGAAATTGCGCCTGTCCGCTCCATCTGGCGCGGTGTGGGAATATGGCGAGCCTTGCGAAAGTGGCATGATTTCCGGCAGCGCGACGGAATTTTGTCAGGTCGTCACCCAATGCCGCAACATTGCGGACACTGCGCTTGAAGTCACAGGTGAAGTCGCGCATCAATGGATGGCAGTCGCGCAATGCTTCGCAGGGCCACCACAAGACCCGCCAGCAAAAGGCATAAGGCACAAGGCACACGGCACCGCGCCGACAGGGGCGTTCAAATAGCATGAAGAAGGTCGTTTTGTCGCATTAGGCGCAGTCTTGATAGCTAGCGCCGCCATTTAGGCCGCGACCT
>JAEMTM010000143.1 GCA_016462305.1 Sphingomonadaceae bacterium
GTCATCCTCTGGTTCCGCCGCGATTTACGCCTATCGGATCAGCCCGCATTGGCGGCTGCGGTGGCGAGCGGTGCGCCGATCATTCCACTCTACGTTCTTGACGACGACACGCCAAAGCACCGCAAGATGGGCGCTGCTTCGCGCTGGTGGTTGCACCATAGCCTGATGGCGCTGGATGCGGATTTGCAGAAATTGGGTTCAAGGTTGATCCTGCGGGCGGGCAAATCTGACGAGATTTTGGCCGCATTGGCCGCAGAGACCAATGCTTCGGCCATTCATTGCATCCGCCATTATGAACCCTGGTGGCGCAATGCCGAAAAAGCGGTCGCGAACGGATTGGATGAAGGTTGTTCTCTCATCTGCCATGATGGTAATTATTTGCTGCCCGCAGGGGCCGTGACGACGGGTAGCGGCGGGCAGTATAAGATTTACACGCCCTTCATGCGCGCCTTGTGGCAGCATATGCCGCCACCAGCGCCATTGGCACCACCCACGCAACTCGCTGCGCCGGAGAACTGGCCTGACAGCGAGGATATTGTTGCATGGAACTTGCTACCGACTAAGCCCGATTGGTCGAGCGACATGGTGAGCATGTGGACGCCCGGTGCGGCGGGAGCCGAAAAGCGGCTGGAGGATTTTGTTGATAAGGCCCGATTTTACGATGAAAAACGCAACCTGCCGTCGGTAGAAGGCTCCTCCTTTTTGTCTGCGCATCTGCACTTTGGGGAGATTTCGCCCGCCGCGTGCTGGCATGCAACCATGCAGGCGGGTGGTTCAGTGGATGTGTTCCTGAAAGAACTGGTCTGGCGCGATTATGCGCAAAATGTCATTGTCCAGATGCCGGAATATGGCGCAAAAAATGCGCGCGATGCCTTTGACAAATTGCCATGGCGTGACCACTCCGATCCGGCGGTGAAGGCGGACTTTGCTGCTTGGACCAAGGGGCAGACGGGCTATCCCATCGTCGATGCCGGTATGCGGCAATTATGGGCGACGGGGTGGATGCACAACCGCGTGCGCATGATAACGGCATCGTTCTTGGTCAAACATCTGCTGATTGACTGGCGCGAAGGCGAGAAGTGGTTTTGGGATACTTTGGTCGATGCCGATTATGGCAGCAATGCCGTTAATTGGCAGTGGACCGCTGGCACGGGTGTGGACAGCAACATGTTCGTGCGCATCATGGCGCCATTGTCGCAATCGGAGAAATTCGATGCCGCACATTATATTCGCACTTGGGTGCCCGAACTTGCGGCGTTGCAGGCGCCTTATGTCCACGACCCAGATGAATATGGCGCGCGCCCGAAAAGCTATCCACGCAAGATAATTGGTCATAAAGCCGGGCGTGAGCGGGCGTTAAAGGCCCATGAGGCGGTGAAGGGGTAGAGCGGGGGCACCCGCCCGCCGATTTGTTTTCGTCGTCCTGAAACAAGTTCAGGATGACGACCAGCAACGAACCAAGGTCGCTTGTTATCCTGAAACAAGTTCAGGATGACGACCAGCAACGAACCAAGGTCGCTTGTTATCCTGAAACAAGTTCAGGATGACGACCAGCAACGCTTGTCATTCCCGCGAAAGCGGGAATCCATGACCGAAGCTGTTCGCGAAAACGGCACCCTTGGTCTAAACTGGATCGTCAGCTTATGGATTCCCGCTTTCGCGGGAATGACAAATTTTGGACCAGCAATGCTATCCCTCAACCACCATCCGAAGCTGTTCGCGAAAACGGCACCCTTGGTCTAAACTGGATCGTCAGCTTATGGATTCCCGCTTTCGCGGGAATGACAAATTTTGGACCAGCAATGCTATCCCTCAACCACCAACCTGTGCCCGGTCGCGAACTCGGTCTTGAGCATCTGCACGATTGCATCCGCAACAACCGATGGTTCTTTGACCGTTGACGGGTCCTCGCCCGGATAGGCCGAAGCGCGCATTTTGGTTCGTGTGCGGCCGGGGTCGACGATAACAGTGCGGATGGGTGACAGGTTTTTGACCTCATCACCATAGCATTTGACCAGATTTTCCAACGCGGCCTTTGATGCGCCATATGCGCCCCAAAACGCACGCGGGGTTGCGCCCACGGAGGATGTGAGCGCCAATAATCGGCCTGCGTCACTTTTGCGTAACAAGGCATCAAATGATGCGATCATCACTTGCTGAGCCGTTACGTTCAATGTGAACAATCGCGCAAATTCCGCGCCATCAATCGCGGGCACCGGGCTTAATGTTCCAAGCATTGCGGCGTTCAAGACAAGGATATCGAGCTTGCCCCAACGCTCCGTCACGGCGATAGCGAGGCGCGATATGCTGTCGCCATCGGTCAAATCGAGTGGGGCGATGGTCGCATTACCGCCAGCGTCAAAAATAACGTCTTCGACAGCCTCAAGGTCTTTTGCCGTCCGTGCGGTCAAAATCACATGTGCGCCTTGCGCCGCCAGTGCCGTCGCCGTTGCCGCGCCAATCCCGCGACTTGCACCGGTTACCAGCGCAATCTTGCCTGCAAATGCGTTCGTCATGGTTATGCCCGTTTTTGGTCGCCAAGCATCATGAGGTCACTTGCCTCATGCTCTTCATGGTCGGTCAGGGTGGTGGGATAATCGCCTGTGAAGCATGCGTCGCAATATTGCGGCCTGTCCGCGTGGCGCGAATCTTCGCCAAGCGCACGATAGAGGCCGTCAATGGACAGGAAGGCAAGGCTATCAGCCTGAATAAACTGTCGCATTTCTTCTATATCCATGCGGCTGGCGAGCAGCTTGGAGCGTTCGGGCGTATCCACGCCGTAAAAGCAACTGTTCATGGTGGGCGGGCTTGCAATACGCATATGCACTTCGGCAGCGCCCGCTTCGCGCATCATCTGCACGATTTTGAGCGAAGTTGTGCCACGGACGATGGAATCGTCGATAAGGACGATGCGTTTGCCCGCAACCAGGTTTCTGTTTGCATTATGCTTTAACTTCACCCCCAGATGGCGGACGCCGTCGCCGGGTTGAATGAAGGTGCGGCCGACATAATGCGAACGGATGATGCCAAGTTCAAACGGGATTTTGGCAGCTTCGGCATAGCCGATGGCCGCTGGCGTGCCGCTGTCGGGTACGGGAATGACATAATCGACATCGACGCCATTTTCACGCGCAAGTTCGGCACCAATCGCCTTGCGCACCGAATAAACGCTGATGCCTTCGACGATTGAGTCGGGTCGTGAGAAATAGACATGCTCAAAAATGCAGGGCCGTTGCGAAATGGGAATGAACGGCTTGTGCGATTGAATGTCCGTTCCGCGCACCACAACCAATTCGCCGGGCTCGACCGACCGGATATATTCGGCACCCACAATATCAAGCGCAACGGTTTCCGATGCAAAGATGATAGTGTCGCCCAGCTTGCCCATGACCAATGGCCGAATGCCCAACGGGTCGCGGCAGGCAATCATGCCCTCTGTCGTCAGGCACAGGAGCGAATAGGCACCCTCAACGCGCTTCAACGCGTCAATCAAACGGTCGAGCAACGTCCGGTAGCCGGAGGTCGCGACCAGATGGATGATGACTTCGGTATCGGACGTGGATTGGAAGATCGACCCGCGCCGCACAAGGTCGCGGCGCAGGGTCATCGCGTTCGAGATATTGCCGTTATGCGCAATAGCGAACCCGCCCGTGGCAAGATCGGCATATAAAGGCTGCACATTGCGTATCGATGTTTCGCCAGTGGTCGAATAACGCACATGGCCAATGGCGCATCGTCCGACCAGGCCGCCAATGATTTCTTCACGGTCAAAATTGCCCGCGACATGGCCCATCGCGCGGTGCGTGTGGAAATCATGATCGTCAAAGCTGGTGATGCCTGCGGCCTCTTGCCCGCGATGTTGGAGGGCGTGGAGTCCAAGCGCCACCATCGCAGAAGCGCCTTCTGTGTCGTAGATACCGAAAATCCCGCACTCCTCGCGAAGTTTGTCGTCATCAAAAGGGTCGGTGGTCAGCATATATCGAATCCCGCTGCGCTGCGCTGCGTCGCCTATAGGCATGGCTGTTACAATTGTCTCCCCCTTGTCGTGTGATTATCAGAAAGAAAATGTTGGCGGGGCAAAGATGGTTGGGTTACGAAACCCGCATGACCGACGAACGAGAAAGCGGATGGACGCTTGACCCCAAATATGATGCCAATGGATTGGTGACTGCCGTAATCACGGATGAAGCCGACGGTACCGTGTTAATGGTGGGGCATATGAATGCAGAGGCGCTTGCGAAAAGCATACAAAGCCGCCGTGCCACATTTTTTTCGCGCAGCCGCCAGCGGCTTTGGCAAAAGGGCGAAAGCAGCGGCAATGTCTTGCATATCGTCGAAATGCGCGTCGATTGCGATCAAGACGCAATATGGATCATCGCACGGCCGCATGGTCCAACCTGCCATACCGGCGCAAAAAGCTGTTTTTATCGCAAGGTGACCGATGGCGGGTTGGAACCC
>JAEMTM010000144.1 GCA_016462305.1 Sphingomonadaceae bacterium
TAAGCTATCGGTATGTGTTCGATAACACTGCGCGAGATTTACCGTTGGTAAATATATGAACCTGCCTCCATATCGCGGGGACACAGGGAAGAACTGAATATGGCTGATTTTGACTATGACCTCTTCGTCATTGGCGCAGGCTCCGGCGGCGTTCGTGCCGCACGTATCGCGGCATCGCACGGTGCCCGCGTTGCTGTGGCGGAGGAGCATCGCGTCGGCGGCACTTGTGTCATTCGCGGCTGTGTGCCCAAGAAGCTGCTGGTTTATGGCGCACATTTTGCCGAAGATTTGCACGACGCAAAACGATTTGGCTGGAACACCCAAGGCGCGACATTCGACTGGAACGTCCTGCGCGACAATGTTGCGGCGGAGGTAACCCGTTTGGAAGGCCTATATGGCCAGACGCTCGGCAACAACAAGGTTGAGGTTTTTCACGAACGCGCAGGCGTGACTGGCCCAAATAGCGTGCAACTTTCCAGCGGGCGAGAGATCACGGCGGCAAATATCCTGATTGCCACGGGTGCCTGGCCGTCTGTTCCTGAAATTCCGGGCGCAGGCCATGGGATCACGTCAAACGAGATTTTCAGCTTGCCCGAACTGCCCAAGCGCGCCGTGATTGCGGGCGGTGGTTATATCGCAAATGAGTTTGCATGTATTTTCAATGAATTGGGTGTCGAAGTTAAACTTGTGACACATGGCGACCGTGTGCTGCGGAGCTATGATGACGAGATTGTCGACAGGCTAGTCGAGCTAAGCCGCCAAAAAGGCATCGATATCCGTTTCCATTTCGGCATCAAATCGGTGACCAAGCAAGACAATGGCACGTTGTTGATTGAAGGCGACAATGGAGAGGTGATCGAGACCGATTTATTGTTATGGGCCATCGGGCGCACGCCGCACACAATAGGGCTTGGCCTGGAGGATGTCGGCGTTGAGCTGGGTAAAGACGGGTCGGTGCAGGTTGGCGACGACAGCCGCACCAATATCCCTAGCATCTATGCCGTTGGCGACGTCACCAACCGCGTGCAACTGACCCCGATTGCCATTCGTGAAGGCCATGCCTTTGCCGACAGCGTGTTCGGCAACAATCCGCGCACGGTGAATTATGATTGTATTCCAAGTGCGGTGTTCAGCAATCCACCCATCGCCAGCGTCGGGGTGACAGAGGCCCAAGCACGGGCGCAGTTTGATGACGTGAAGGTCTACAAAAGCGATTTTCGCGCGATGAAAAACGTGTTGGCCGACCGCAATGAACGCGCCTTGTACAAAATGATTGTGGCCGGTTCGGACGCGCGGGTCGTCGGCCTGCACCTGATCGGTCCCGACAGTGGCGAAATTCTGCAGGCGGCGGCGATTGCGGTTAAGGCAGGGCTAACCAAGCAAGATTTTGACGATACCGTCGCCTTGCACCCCAGCATGTCGGAAGAATTGGTTTTGATGAAATAGGGTCAGGGAAAGTGGACGGGCGCGTCGCCTGCTTTCCATTGCGGATAGCGGGCCATGATAAATGCGAACAGGTCGCTGTCCACCAGCGCGGAAAGCCAGCTTTGCAGCGCGGGCAGGGGTAAAGCCGCGAACCATATTGTGTCGGTCGCGGCAAATTGCCGGACAAAGGGGAATATGGCGATGTCGGTGAAAGCTGGCCTCGCGCCGCCGAGATAAAGCGCACGGGTCAAAAGACTGTTTAGGTCGCCAAGATGCGCCAAGGCGGCGTCGCGATGGGCGGTGCCATCGGTCAGACCATAACGATGTGGATATTTATAATGGTCCAGGGCTATCTTAAATGGCCCGTCAGTGGCCGAAACAAGATTTTGGTCATCATGGGCTAGCCAGCCCAAGGAATCGCTTTGTACGAGCGCCCAGCGCATGATGTCGAGGCTTTCCTCCAACACCCTGCCATCGGGCAGCACCAGAACAGGCACAGTGCCCTTGGGTGAGGCCTCCAGCATCTCAAGCGGCTTGTCGCGCAGCACGACCTCGCGATGTTCAACTTGCACGCCGCTGGCGGCGAGGGCCATCCGGGCACGCATGGCGTAAGGGCATCGGCGGAAGCTGTAGAATATGGGCAGGGCGGTCATTTTGGCTTAGTGAATAGGACGGATTTCATTATGTTATATACACTCTGCGTCCTCTGCGCCTCTGCGTGCAAAAATGGTTTCACGCAGAGGCGCAGAGGACGCAGAGCGTTAAGGCAAATCATGTCGGGACTGGCTAAGCAATCCGAATGCAGCAAGATCAAAGGCCGGCGCACTAAACATCATCACGCGGATTGACGCCAATATGCTGCTTGCCGCGTTTTTTGGCTAAGGCAATCTGCCTTTGCCGTTCGGCGAAGCGGGCGCGGTCATCGTCGGTGCGTTCGGCATAGCAAGCGGGGCAAGACACGCCTTCGATGAAATGCGCGGACGCCTTGTCAGCTTGTGAAATCGGGCGGCGGCACGCGTGGCACAGCTCCATTTCGCCAAGCTCCAAGCCATGCTTCACCGACACGCGTTCGTCGAACACAAAGCATTCGCCGTGCCATTTGCTTTGTGCTTCCGGGATATTCTCCAGATAACGCAATATGCCGCCTTCGAGATGATAGACCTCTTTTATGCCTTCGGCTTTCAAAAATGCGGTTGATTTTTCGCAGCGAATGCCGCCGGTGCAGAACATAGCAAATTTTGTTTTCCCCGCCGCCAGTTCCGCACGATGGGCGCGAAACCAATCGGGAAATTCGCTGAAGGATTTGGTTTGTGGGTCAACCGCGCCTTCAAACGTGCCAATCGCCACTTCATAATCATTCCGCGTGTCGATCAACACCGTGTCAGGATCGGAAATCAGCGCATTCCAATCCTCTGGCTGCACATAAGTGCCGACCTCCCGTTTTGGGTCGATGCCTTCGACGCCGAGGGTAACAATCTCTTTTTTCAGGCGCACTTTCATCCGGTAAAAGGGCATTTCTTTGGCAACTGAATATTTCACATCCAGATCGGCGCAACCGGGAATATCGCGCAAAAATGATATGAAGGCGTCAATGGCGCAAGGCGTTCCAGCCACCGTTCCGTTGATGCCCTCCTGCGCGAGCAATATCGTGCCCTTTATGCCGCCCGCCGCGCATTGTGCCTGAATGCGGGGTTGCAATTCCTCTGGCGCGTCAAAGGCGACAAAGCGATAGAGCGCGGCAACTTTAATGGGATGATGTTCGTCCATGACGCGGCGCTATAACGCGCTTTTTGGATTTTTGCAGCCTGCAATCTATGGCGGGTTAAACAGCATTTAATCGCACGATAAATTTGCAATTTCTGTGACAGGATGCCAAGGCCTTGGTCAACAACATTGCTTATGGGGAATGCCATGTCGGCCAATATCGCTGAACTGGAGGCACGCCGTGCGGCGTCGAAACTGGGGGGTGGGCAAAAGCGTATTGATGCGCAGCACGCCAAGGGCCGCCTGACCGCGCGCGAACGCCTTGATATTTTACTTGATGAAGGCAGCTTCGAAGAACTCGACGCCTATGTCACCCATAATTGCACCGATTTCGGTATGGCGGAGCAAAAGATACCCGGTGACGGCGTTGTCACCGGAAGCGGGACGATTAACGGCCGTCTGGTCTATGTCTATAGTCAGGACTTTACGGTATTCGGCGGTTCATTATCCGAAGCGCACGCCATGAAGATTTGCAAGGTCATGGACAATGCGATGAAAGTCGGCGCGCCGGTCATCGGCCTGAACGACAGTGGCGGCGCACGGATTCAGGAAGGCGTGGCCAGCCTTGGCGGCTATGCCGAGGTGTTTCAACGCAATGTCTTGGCCAGCGGCGTTGTGCCGCAAATTTCGCTTATCATGGGCCCATGTGCGGGCGGCGCGGTATATTCGCCGGCGATGACCGACTTTATCTTCATGGTGAAGGATTCGTCCTATATGTTCGTCACGGGGCCCGATGTTGTAAAGACGGTGACCAATGAGGTGGTGACGCAAGAGGAACTGGGCGGCGCAGTGTCGCATACGACCAAGTCGGGCGTTGCCGACAATGCGTTTGAAAATGACATTGAGGCGTTGCTGTCAGTCCGCGATTTCTTTGACTATCTGCCCGAGAATAACCGCAATGGCGTGCCCGAACGGCCGACGCAAGACCCGTGGGACCGGATTGAATTGAGTCTCGACACGCTGATCCCGCCAAATGCGAACCAGCCTTATGATATGCATGAGCTGATCCGTAAAACGGTTGACGAGGCGGATTTTTTTGAGGTTCAACCCAGCCATGCGGCGAACATCATCATCGGCTTTGGCCGGATTGAGGGCCGCACTGTGGGCATCGTCGCCAATCAGCCAATGGTGCTGGCCGGTGTGCTCGACATCAACAGCTCCAAAAAAGCCGCGCGCTTTGTGCGCTTTTGCGATGCGTTTGACATTCCGATCATCACCTTCGTCGATGTCCCCGGATTTTTGCCCGGCAC
>JAEMTM010000145.1 GCA_016462305.1 Sphingomonadaceae bacterium
TTGGTTTGACGGCAAGTAGGTATTTGTCCGTTATCCTGGAGCCAAAGGCGTGCAGGGCACAAACAAGTTCAGGATGAGGCCCGACGGCATTTCGGTATCCTGAAATAATTTCAGGATGACGAGCAGCGGCATTTCGTTATCCTGGAGCCAAAGGCGTGCAGAGCACAAACAAGTTCAGGATGACGAGCAGCGGCATTTCGTTATCCTGGAGCCAAAGGCGTGCAGAGCACAAACAAGTTCAGGATGACGAGTTTTAGTAAAATGACAAAAGCCACCCGCACGGAAACCGACAGTTTTGGGCCCATTGACGTCCCCGCACACGCCTATTGGGGCGCACAGACGCAGCGGAGCATCGCCAACTTCCCCTTCCCTGCGCATGAACGCATGCCAATTGGGATTATCCACGCTTTAGCATTGGTAAAACAAGCCGCGTCGCGGGTGAACCGTAAGCATGGGCTGGACCCGACGCTGGCCGACGCCATTGAAGCCGCCGCCGCGGAAGTCGTCGCTGGAAAGCATGACGATCAATTCCCGCTGACCATCTGGCAAACCGGCAGCGGCACGCAATCGAACATGAACGTGAATGAGGTTATCGCCGGGATTGCCAATGAGGCATTGACCGGAACACGTGGCGGCAAATCGCCCGTGCACCCCAATGACCATGTGAATATGTCGCAATCGTCGAACGACAGCTTTCCAACGGCGATGCATGTCGCCATCGCCATGGCGGCACGCGACCAATTGTTAAGGGCCGTTCGGGCATTGGCAGCGGCTTTTGCGGTCCATACCGAAAATTGGGCCAATATCGTCAAGATCGGACGCACGCACTTGCAAGATGCGACGCCTTTGACATTGGGCCAAGAATTTTCGGCCTATGTCGCGATGCTCGGTGACAGCGCCGACCGGATTGTCGGCATATGGCCCCGGCTTTCGCGGCTGGCACAAGGTGGAACTGCGGTTGGCACTGGCTTAAACGCGCCGCCAAATTTCGGCACAGATTTCTGCACGGAACTCGCCGCCCTGACCGGCGGGGTGCCATGGGTCAGCGCGCCGAACAAATTTGAGGCTTTGGCGTCGCACGACACGCTGGTCGAAATGTCCGCCATATTGAATACCCTCGCCGTTTCGCTAACAAAAATCGCCAACGACATTCGCTTGCTTGGTTCCGGCCCGCGCGCCGGGCTTGGCGAGCTCATTCTGCCCGAAAATGAACCGGGCAGCTCGATCATGCCGGGCAAGGTCAACCCGACGCAATGCGAAATGCTGACGATGGTCGCCGCGCAAGTCATCGGCAATCATCAGGCGGTTACGATTGGCGGAATGCAGGGGCATTTGCAGTTGAATGTGTTCAAACCGATGATCGGTGCAAATGTCCTGCGTTCGATTGAACTGCTTAGCATCGGTATGGACAGCTTCGCCAAAAACTGCGTCGATGGCCTTGAACCCGACCGCGCACGCATCGCGGAGTTGGTTGACCGCTCACTCATGCTCGTCACCGCGCTCGCGCCGATCATCGGCTATGACAATGCCGCCAAGATCGCCAAACACGCGCATCGCGACGGAACCACCCTGCGCGAAGCGGCGTTGGCATCCGGACTGGTTGACGAAGCCACTTTCGATACCCATGTCAGGCCAGAGAATATGGTTTAATCTTTAATATTCGTCATCCTGAACTTGTTTCAGGATAACAAGCGACATTGATGCGTTATCCTGAAACAAGTTCAGGATGACGACATTTAAGGGATACGGACACAGATTATGCTAAAATCCATCGCAGGGGCCGTTATTGGCGAAGTTATTGGACACAAGCAGGGTCATGGCTTGCTCGGCGCTGGCATTGGTCTGGTGGCTACACGCTTGGCGACCCGCTCGATTCCGGGCCTGTTGCTCGTCGGCGGCGCGATTGTGGCCAAAACCATTTATGACAAGCGTAAAGAGCGTAAGGACGCCTAACCCGCTTTCGTCACCCGCCGACCGCGCTTCCCTCTTGACGCCGCCCTGCCCTTTCGCGCAGTAGCGGCTATGGCCGATAATGAAACGCATAAGCCTTATGAATTGGAGCGCCGCGGCCTCCTATTCGTCCTTTCGTCGCCTTCCGGCGCGGGCAAATCCACGCTTTCGCGCATGTTGCTGGATGCGGATGAGAATATCGCCTTGTCGGTATCCTACACAACCCGCCCCCCCCGGCCCGGCGAAATTGAGGGCGTGCATTATCACTTCACCGATGTCGCGACCTTCAAGCAAATGGCGGCGGACGGCGAATTTCTGGAATGGGCGCATGTTTTTGGCAACCGTTATGGCACGCCAAAGGCCCCTGTTGAGAAACAGCTTGCGGCAGGTTGCGATGTCCTATTCGACATCGACTGGCAAGGCGCGCAGCAATTATATCAAGAGGCTGGCCCTGACGTCGTGCGCGTTTTCATCTTGCCCCCATCGATTGAGGAGCTGGAGCGCCGGCTATTAAGCCGCGCGCAGGACAGCGAAGCCGTCATTACCGACCGAATGAGCCGCGCAAAGGCGGAAATCGGGCATTGGGACGGCTATGACTATGTGCTTATCAACGATGATGTGCAGGCCTGTTTTGAAAAAGTGCGGCAAATACTCGCGGCCGAACGCATGAAACGGCGGCGGCAAAAGGGCCTGATCGGCTTTGTCCGCGATATTGCAGCAACTTAGGGCCGCGACTTAAGGCCGCAACTTAAGCCAATCCCGCCAGCAACAGGGTCAATCCGCCCAAGCCAATCGACAAATGCCAGCGCAGCTTCATCCAGCCTGCTGGCAAGGCACAGCGCACCGCCAACCAGCGGTCCCCAAAGGGCGATAGCAGTAGGAAAAACCCAAGCCATGCCATCGACGGGCCGGGCCATTCCCAACCCCAAATCCACGGCACATAGGTCGCAAGCGTCAGCAAGCTGGGCGCAACGGCAAGTGCAAATATGCCGTTGGCCGACGCGTCATCCCGGCGCGTGGTCGCGCCAAGCGCCCACCACATGCCGCCAATGAAGCTGAAGATAAATGCGGCATAACCATAAGCCAAGGCAAGACCGGTCCAGCGATATTCGGAGCCCGACACCACCATAGCGGCGGCAATGACCTGCGGCAATAATCCGGCATAGCCAGCGATAAAGGCCGCCTTGGGAATGGGGCGTAAGGTGAATGTCGCGCTGTCTGCCATGACTAAATCCTTATATACAAAGCGCCGATACCCGCCCTTATGGCCCCCTGCGAGATGGGTTTTCACCTATGTTCCGGGCGTCAGCAGGTCGAGAAAGCGGACCGCAGTCATAAATTCGCCCGCGCGGTCGTTGCGGTTTTTCTGCGCCCAATGGTCGGCGCCCCATAGCTCCTCCTGCCAAAGCTCATCGAGGCAAGCGGCGTTCCAAATGTCTTCGGGCGTGCCAGCGCGCTCAACGACCGCCAAGGTTGCAACGAGCGACCCCGACAAATGCGCGAGCTTCGCCATTGCCGCCAGTTCAAACGTGCCGTGCGCAGCGACCACGCTGCGCAATATCTCCAGCGTTGCGGCGGGTTGCGGCTGGTGCATGATGCCTTCGACAATCACAAAGCTGATGTCATAGTGCGCTTTCGCCCAATCCAGCCAAGGGTCCCAAATCTGTGCCTGCCGTTCGGCAAGAGCCTCGCCTGCTGCGCCGCGATAGCAAAAAAGGTCGGTCTCACCATATGCGGCGATGGCGGCGGCAAAGCCAGCGCGATCCGGCGCGATCCGGTCAATGGCGGCATTGGCAAAGCCGGTCACGGGCATCAATATCGGGTTGAGCGTTTTTTCCACCGCTTCCCACTCGGCCACCACCGCGTCCGCCATTTTCTGCGTCGGCAAGGCAAGCGCATTGCCGGTGGGTGTCTTTACCGGACGCCCATCGAGCCGGACGGCTTGGCCTAAGGGCGTGGGTTCAAGCGTAACCTCTTTCCAAAACCGCCTCATAGACCAGGCTTACTTTTCCATCTTTTCGACAGGAATACAGGCACGAGAAGAAAGTCGAGCATACCGACCAGAAACAACATATATCCCGCCGCCTTAGGCAGTCCAAACGCCTCCCGCGCGATGACGGCAAGGCCCACGACAAGCATGATTGCGCCCGTGATCCGGCACAGGTTGATGACCAGAAAGCGATATTGCGCCTGCATTTCTGCGCGGGCCTTGTCATCGATTGGCGTCATGCAAAATCCTTTAGATAGGCCTTCAGATCGTCCATGCTTTCGGCGATATAGTCTGCCCCTGCTTCGCGCAACTCCGCAACGGCGGCGTGCGCCCCGCACCCTCAAAGGCATGCTCCATCGCCATACAGATATTGGCCTGACTATCAACCAAAGTCCTGTCGCAATCAAATATGGCGAGGCGTGCACGCGATTTGGTCACTAATATGCCTCCCCATCATACTGAACTCTTACCCG
>JAEMTM010000146.1 GCA_016462305.1 Sphingomonadaceae bacterium
GACGTCAGGGGTTAGACTATTAATTTGCAGTAGCGCCATGAATTCGCAGAGCGGGGCTTTTGGTAACATCATTAGCAAAAAATTCGCACCCCTGAGTCCTTGACCTGTCACAAAAACACCCTATCTGGGCAATGTTAGCACTCGCTTACTATGAGTGCTAATGTACATTCATTGCCGTCCTCTGCTTCATGCAGGTGTGGCGGGATGGCGAAACAAAAAAAGGATAGTTCAACATGGCATTTCGTCCATTGCATGATCGCGTTCTCGTCCGTCGGGTCGAGGCCGAAGCAAAAACCGCTGGCGGGATCATCATCCCTGATACAGCTCAGGAAAAGCCACAAGAAGGCGAAGTCGTCTCCGTGGGTTCAGGTTCACGCGCCGATGACGGCACTGTAACGGCGCTCGACGTGAAGGCGGGCGACAAAATCCTGTTCGGCAAATGGTCGGGCACCGAAGTCAAGATCGACGGTGAAGACCTGTTGATCATGAAGGAATCGGACATATTGGGAATTGTTTCCTAAGCGCACCAATGGTGCGTCATCCTGAACTTGTTTCAGGATAACGCACCGCCGCCTGTTATCCTGAAACAAGTTCAGGATGACGACAGATTTCAAATTTGAAAAAGGAAAAATATCATGGCTGCTAAAGACGTGAAATTCGGCCGCGATGCGCGTGAACGCATCCTGCGCGGCGTAGACATCCTCGCCGATGCGGTGAAGGTGACTTTGGGTCCAAAGGGACGCAATGTTGTCATCGACAAAAGCTTTGGCGCACCACGCATCACCAAGGACGGCGTTACCGTCGCCAAGGAAATCGAACTGAAGGATAAGTTCGAAAATATGGGCGCGCAAATGGTCCGCGAAGTTGCTTCGAAGACCAACGACATTGCCGGTGACGGCACGACCACTGCCACCGTTCTTGCCCAAGCAATCGTGCGCGAAGGCATGAAGTCGGTTGCAGCGGGCATGAACCCAATGGACCTGAAGCGCGGCATCGACACAGCGGTAACTGCGGTTGTTGCTGACCTTGTTAAGCGTTCGAAGCCCGTTGCGGGTTCTTCGGAAATCGCACAGGTCGGCACAATCTCTGCCAATGGTGAAGCTGAAATCGGTAAGATGATTGCAGATGCCATGGAAAAGGTTGGCAAGGAAGGCGTCATCACCGTCGAAGAAGCCAAGGGCCGTGAAAGCGAGCTCGAAGTTGTCGAAGGTATGCAGTTTGACCGCGGTTACCTGTCGCCATATTTCATCACCAACACCGAAAAAATGTCGGTCGAGTTGGACAACCCATATATCCTCATCCACGAAAAGAAGCTCGGCAACTTGCAAGCCATGTTGCCAATCCTCGAAGCTGTGGTGCAGTCGGGCCGTCCATTGCTGATTATCGCTGAAGATGTTGAAGGCGAAGCGCTTGCCACTTTGGTTGTCAACAAGCTGCGTGGCGGCTTGAAGATTGCTGCGGTGAAGGCTCCAGGCTTTGGCGATCGTCGCAAGGCGATGTTGGAAGATATCGCGATCCTCACCAAGGGTGAAATGATCAGCGAAGATCTGGGCATCAAGCTGGAAACCGTTACCTTGGGCATGCTTGGCCAAGCCAAGCGCGTCACCATCGACAAGGACAACACCATCATCGTCGACGGTGCTGGCGAAACCGATGCGATCAAGGGCCGCGTAGAAGCGATCCGTTCGCAAATCGAAAACACCACGTCGGATTACGACAAGGAAAAGCTGCAAGAGCGTTTGGCGAAGCTCGCCGGCGGTGTTGCCGTGATCAAGGTCGGTGGTTCGACCGAAGTCGAAGTGAAAGAACGCAAGGACCGCGTTGACGACGCGCTGCACGCAACCCGCGCAGCGGTTGAAGAAGGCATCGTCCCCGGCGGCGGCACGGCACTATTGTATGCCACAAAGGCTCTGGATGGCCTCAAGGGCGTCAATGACGACCAGACACGTGGCATCGACATCATCCGCAAGGCTATTGTCGCGCCATTGCGTCAGATCGCGGCCAATGCTGGATATGACGGCGCTGTTGTTTCGGGCAATTTGTTGCGCGAAAATGACGAGACCATGGGCTTCAACGCATCAACCGATGTGTATGAAAACCTCGTGGCCTCGGGCGTTATCGACCCAACCAAGGTCGTTCGTACTGCGTTGCAAGATGCCGCATCGGTTGCTGGTCTGTTGATCACCACTGAAGCCGCTATCTCCGACGCGCCAGAAGACAAGGCCGGTGGCGCTGGCGGTATGCCAGGCGGCATGGGCGGAATGGGCGGCATGGGCGGTATGGACTTTTAATCGTCCAACGCTTTTTGAAGCACAAAAAAGGGGCCGGAGGGGAAACCTTCCGGCCCTTTTTTGTTGGTGCGACGACAATGAGGAGAGCGCAGGTACAGCGTTAGACATCGTCATCATATGAAAATTCGTCATCCTGAACTTGTTTCAGGATAACAGGCTAGTTTGGTGCGTTATCCCGAAACAAGTTCGGGATGACGATATGGATTTACGTTTTGGCCATATAAAGTAGCAGCTTAGCCAATCAGCCCGCCATCTGCTGCAACATTTCGCCCAT
Source organism: Sphingomonadaceae bacterium (assembly GCA_016462305.1). Classification (GTDB taxonomy): domain Bacteria; phylum Pseudomonadota; class Alphaproteobacteria; order Sphingomonadales; family Sphingomonadaceae; genus Sphingorhabdus_B. The sequence goes on from JAEMTM010000146.1 coordinate 2,566, forward strand.
TTTCTGGTGCAGCATGTTCATGCCCTTTAACGGGCGGACCATGACTTTGAAATGGGTGATCAGGCCGTCATCATCGCAGGTGATCATATCAATGCCGTTGATAGCAACGCCGTCGATGACGGTTTGAAATTCGAGGATTGCGCTGTTCTCCCGGTGCCATTCGCCGACATATTTGAATTCCGCATTGCCCAGCGTATGTCCCGCCGCCGCGAGATATTTGGCGGTGATCGCCTTGCCCAGTTGCGGCGTGTGGACAACGGGGCTTTCAAAGACACAGTCGTCGTGCAGGATCGCGGCGATGGCATCGACATCGCGTGACAAGGCGACGGTGTGCCAGATTTCGGCGGGGTTATGGTTCACAACTCTGTTCCTCTCATACCGTAGTGCTGAGCCTGTCGAAGCACGCCTGTCGGGGGCAGCACTACACCTGATAAGCGCCCTTCGACAGGCTCAGGGCTATGGTGGTTATCAATAGCCAAGGTCCAAATTCACCATGGGCTGAAGCGCCTCGCCCTTGCGATAGCGTTCGAGATTTTCGAAGAAGCGCGTGGCCGAGCGGACAAACATCTTGTCCTGTGCGCGGCCGGACAAATGCATGGTGACATGGGCATTGTCGAGGCTCCACAATATATGATCGGCGGGTAAAGGCTCCGGCGTGGTAACGTCCAGAAACGCGTTGGCGATGTGCTTGGCTTGCAATGCGGTGACCAAAGCGTCCTGATCAACAACCGACCCGCGCGCGATGTTGATGAGCGTGGCGCTGGGTTTCATCGCGGCCAGCTCATCCGCGCCAATCATATTGTCGGTTTCCGGCGTCGCGGGGACGGCGAGGATCACCCAGTCAAAATCGCCCAACTGCGCCCGCCATTGGTCGGGCGTCAGCATATTTGGCCCCGGCGAGCGGCGAACGACCGTCACATCAACGCCAAAGGGTTTCAACCGCTCTGCGATCAGCTTGCCAATCGCGCCATAACCCAGCAGCAATGCCTTTGACCCGAACAGTTCAACCTTGCCCGGCGAATCCAGCAACCATTCGCGGCGTTCCTGCGCACGCACGACTTCGCGATAGCTTTTGGCGACGGTCAGCATGCCCATGACAACATATTCGGCGATGGTAATCGCGTTGATGCCCGCGCCGTTCGTGACGACACACCCTTGCGCCTTTAACTGCGTTAGCGGCATGCCGTCGACGCCGGCATATATGCTGTTCAGCCATTTCATGTGGGTTGCGGCATTAATGACCGTGGCCATGTCGCCCTTGTCATACATATCAAACCAGCCAATCTCCGCCTGCGGCGCAAGCGCAAGCGCCTCATCCTTGGACATGAAGAAATGCGGATCAATCCAGTCGGGCAAACGCGGTTCAATCAACGGACGCACAAGCCCCGACATGACGAGTTTCGTTTTGGTCAATTTTTATTCCTCCCCAATGACTAAAGATGACACTGGGGCCTTCCCAAAGCGCAAAAGTCGATCGTCTATCGTTATGATAATCATGTTTGTTACCTCGGTTACATCCCGGAGTACGTCAACCGCCGGAATACGCAAGGTGTCGATGCGATGTGCGGCGAGCCATGCATCACGGGCAAGGTCGCGGGCGGCGCGAACGTCGGTGTCATGGGCCATGCCATCGACCTCAATTGCCAAATTCGCCCGCGCGCAGAAGAAATCTAGCACATAGGGCCCGGCAGGATGCTGCTTGCGGAATTTGTGGCCCGATGGCGAACTGCGTAGATATTGCCAGAGCATGAGTTCGGGCTTGGTCAGTTCGCGGCGAAACTGCTTGGCGCGTCTGACCGATAAGGCGGATTTGCGTGGACGCATGAAGGCCCCTCCGTCAG
>JAEMTM010000027.1:0-6636 GCA_016462305.1 Sphingomonadaceae bacterium
GCTCAGGATGACGAGGGGCGGGGTTCAGGATGACGAAAGGGGGGTCATGACGAAAGTGGGGCTGATGCACCTGTTTGGGTGATTGTTTTTGCGCTAATTCCGTTCCAGCTTTAACTCATAGAATAACACCGCCTCGCCATTTGCCGCGACTGTTGTTTTCCACGTAGGCACGCCGTCGATTTTGGGCATATTCTTTGGGTTACGTCGAAGTTCGTAAGGGATTTCGACCTCGACATTGACGGGCGAATTGCGGGCATTGGTGATTTCGACTTTCCAGCGTTGATAGCTGTCTTTCTCCAACATTTGCGTGACCTGTATCCGCACGTCGCTCGATTGGCCGACCACTATCTCGACCTCTTCGCCGATGGCGCGGTCTTTTAAGGATGCCTCACCGGCGCGCAGCGGGCCGTAGCTGCTATTTTCAAAAATCATCACTTTGCCCTGCGGCATGGGGAGGCCGAGGCCTTTTTCGATCTTGTTTTCGCCGCGCAGCATCAGCGTCATCGGCTGGCTCTCACTGCCATTGTTGTTCACATTGGCAACGTAATAATGCTCGAACGCCGCGCCGGGTTTGACCAGCATCGCGACCTGTTTCTGGCCCTTGGCGTTAATGGTGACGGGTTCAGGAATGCGGTATAGTTTGAGGTCACCAAGATTTTCCTGTTCGGCGACGACGACGGCGACCGGGGACATCGATGCCTTGCTCCTGCGCGAGCCTGTTACGATCACTTCCTCCGAAGTGATGGCAGCCGCTGGCATAGCCATTGTGTCCATCGGCGGAGGTGGTGCGACTTGGTTACTGCCCCGCCGGTATGGCATCTGATGCGTACGCTGCGTTGGCCAGCATTTGAGGTTGAGCGCGCCGCCCGTCGGCCTTGCTTGCGCGCCACGCCTTACCCGATTCGGTTCGCCCGCAATCGCCATCATGTTGGCATTGACAAAGCTCTGGTTGCCGCCATTCGCCAGCGTCAGCCAGGCAAACATATCGACCTTGCCTTTGCCATCGGCGCTACGCGCCTGCACCTGCGCGATATAATTCGCCTGCCAGTCGAAGCCAGCGGCCATATAGGTCAACGTCAGTTTGGCAGTGGTCGGTTTGTCACTTTGCGTGATGACCGATAGCGTGGGTTTGGCCGACAGATTGGCGGGCACTTTGTCAAATCCCATTCGTTCGGGAAGGCCGGTGCAGTGCAGCGCCTCATAGCCTTCGCCGGTTTGCAGGATGACTGCGCCGCCGGGGGCTGACGTGATGAACGCCGGATATGTGCGCGACTTTCCGGTCGCCTTGTTCGTGCGGGTGATCGTAACTTCGCGTTTCAAATAGGCGTCGACGAGCCCCAGCGGCGATAGCAGGCGCGCGTCGCGGTTCTTTTCCTTCACGCCTTTGGGCAGACCGGTGACAATTGCGCTTTCGGGGAACATGCCTTCGGCCACGCCTTCGAAGCGGACGACGCTCGTCCCCGCTGGTATGGTCACGGTGCGCGTCTCGGTTACCAATGCGTAGCCGGTTGGCCAGTTGGGGTCGATGGGCGCATTGCCGTATTTCTGTCCGCGATAGACGGTGAGCGACACTGCCTCGGGTTCAGGGGAAACGACGGCGGTTTGGGCGCGGGTGGGTGACGCACAAGCAACCGACATTAGAATAAAGAAGCCCTGAGCCTGTCGAAGGGCGCCTTTCAGGGTGGCGCTACCCCTAAAGGCGTGCTTCGACAGGCTCAGCACTGCGGTTTTTTTGATGGCCATCCGGCGAAACCTAGTAACGGCTATCGAAAGTCGCCGTCACGGTCGCCTTGCCGTTGGCAGGCACGGGCACGTTCCATTCCACCCGGTCGGCGGAAATGCGTTTGCCTTCAAGGGACTGTTCAGTGATGCGGACATCGCCCCACAGGCCATTCTGCCCCAAATCGACAGTGATGGCGTTATTGCGCGCGTTGGTAATCTCGTAACGCATCCTCGTTTTCCAGCGGCTGGAGGATATGCGTGTGCGTTCTTCAACGACCGTCTTGACCTTCACATCAAATGCTTCGCCCGTGCGGATCGACATGGCGCTGCCCATCGGCGTCGCTTCGATGACGCTTTCGCCGATGAATTGCGGATCGCCGCGTTTGTCGCGCATATAGACGCGCATGGTTCCCGACGGCAGTTGGTCGCCCAACCCACCGCTGCGCGCGGTTGAGAATTTGAGCACTGACGCCGCGCTCGCGGCATCGTTGGTGGCGAGCCAGCCATTGTTGAATTCATAAGTGCTGCGTGCTGGTGCGGCTTTCACGTCGAGGAAGCTGACCTGCTTTTGTTGGGCATTGGATATCGTGGTGCGCTCGGATAGCGGGTAGAGATAAGAATCGCCGAGCCGTTCCCGGTCGTTGCTCTCGGTCCCTGCCTCGTCCATAGTGGCAGTTGATGGGTTATACGGCGTCTGGAAACTGCGCCGTCCACCGCCCTGATTGGGGTTATTGGCGACCAGCAAAACATCAGCGTTGGTATAATCGGTGCCTGTATTGTTGGTGAGCGTGACCCAGCCCTGCACATCAATGGTCTGCTTGGCATCGTCGAACAAGGTGACATAATCCGATGTCCAGCCAAGCTCGGGGGTCAGATATGTCAGCGTCGTCGGCGTCACGCCGCCCTTCGATTCAAGCGTCACCGAAAGCGTCGGGCGGGCGCGCAAGTTCGGCGGCACCTTGTCGAAAATGACGCGAACGGGCAGGCCGTCGTCGCGCAGCACCTCAATCGTATCATTAATCTGCAACACAACTCCGTCATTGGCCGCAAGCACCTTGGCACGCAACCGCGTTTCCGCGCCGGTGGCGGGGTTGATGCGCAGCAGCGTTATGGTCTGCCCGACCGCTTTTTCCATAAGCGTGGCTGGGGTCAGCAGGTCGTAATCGAAATTCTGTTCGACTATGCCGATGCCAGGGCCGGTCAGTGTCACCGTCTCGGCGCGAATTTGCGCGGAGACGTCAGGGAATTCCTGCCTCGACCGACCGCTGGGCAGATTTAACTGCCGCGTATCCTGCACCAGGCTCTGCCCATTCTGGTAGATGGTGACTGCAATATCGCCTTGCGCGGTTGCTTCGCCGGGGACGGCAACGCTGGTGGGCGCGGTGGTCTGGGCAAGAACTGGAACCGCGAGTGCTCCTCCCAACCCGAGTAATAGCAAATGACGCATGGCAGATCTCCCCTATAACAATGTCACATAGGATGAATTAGTTTTTGCTTGATTGCCACAATATTAATGGCCCCGATACGTTATTTCTATAGCTTATTCCGCTGCGGTTACAACGTCCTCCCCCCAAGCGCCGCATTAAAGCGAAGCTATTTCGGGGCTGTGGGCTGTGGTGACGTTGGGTTTCGCAAATTAAACCCAATAGCCCGTCGTTCGTTAAACTACCCCCGCCGCGCCACCGTTTCGGGCATGCGCAACCAAATAATTGCCGCCGTTAGAAAGCTGATCGAAGCAAGGCTCATTACGGGGGCGCGGCCGAACGCCTCTGCTAATGGTGCCGTAATCAGCGGCGCGGTCATGCTGATGACGCGGCCCCAGTTGAAGATCGATGCGGCAGTCGAGCGCAAATGGGGTGGATAGAGTTCCGACAGCCACGGCCCCCAGATTGCGCTGCACGACAGCATCACACCATAAGCGAAGCCCGTTAGCTCAAGCAGGCCAATGGGCATGGGTACGAACAGATAGACAGGGATGATTGCCGCTGCGGCAACGAAACCCCATGCGGCGTTGCGACGGCCGAAGCGGTCGCTGATGAAGCCCCAGACGAGACCGCCAATGGCGGCACCGATAAACTGCCAGCCGAGCACATCGCCGATAACCGTATCTGGTATTGCGCGGTCTTCCTTGAGATAGGTGGTCGCCCAGCCGGTGAACGCCTGATACGCGAAGAAATTGAGACCCGTCATCGTTGCCAGCAATATCGTTTGTTTGGCTACGCCGGGTTTGAACAATTCGGTGATCGGTAACTTCGATTTTGCGACAGCTTCGTCATCGCTGGCCCCGTCCATCGGAATGAAATGGCGGTCGTCGGGGATCACCAGAAACGCGAACAGCGCGATCGCGACGGGTACGCCGCCAGCCCAAAGTAATATTTTCCAGTCGTACCCGGCCTTAAATGCGGCGGCAGACATAAAGCCCAAAGCGGCAACGGCAAGATTATAGGTTCCCAAAACAAAACCAGCGATGACGCCGCGCACATCGCGCGCAAACAATCCTGAATAAATGCCGACGGCGATTGGAAACATCGACCCCATGAAAAAGCCAAGACCGATCCGCTGGATCATCAATCCGGTATAATCATTGATTACCAGTGCGCCGAGAAGGCCGAGGCCGTAACCGATCATTGAAATCACCAAGGCATTGCGCCTGCCGATTTTGTCCGCGACTTGCCCCATGACAACCGCGCCAATAATCGCGCCAACGGACTGCAATGTATAAGCCGAGCCCGCTTGGAAATCGGTAAGGCCAAGGCTTTCCTTAATATAGGGCCGGAGGATGTCGACCGTGTTCCATGACCAAGCATAGAAGAAATAGGCCACTAGCAAAAAGGCAAGCGCCCCAAAACGGCGGCCTTGCGTGAATTGCTGTGCGCGGATCATTTTGTTTCCTTCATATGGTTTGGTAGCAAATCAATACCGAACTGGCCGATTAAGTCGACCATATCGATGAATACCCAATTTTCGACCAGCATATCATCCTCACGCCGCCAGAAATCCATGATCCGCTGCGTGATCCGCTTGCCGGTCGCCGGAATGCCGATCCAGTCATCGCCCAAATGCGTGGCATTCAGGCTTGGCCAGCCTGTTGAAGCCACATAAGCGCCTTCGCCAATCCGGCATTTGTGGTTGCCACCAATCCGGTCGGGAAAGGCCTTGAGAAACGGTCCCTGATGCGCACGTTCATAATCGGCGTGACCGCGTGCGCTGCCGATACCGCCGGGGCCATACCATTGGAACTGCGGCGTCCAAAAACGCTTCATGCCCATGCTGGAAAGCGATTTTTGGTCATAGGACATGAGTCCCGCGATCATGTCCTCAACCAATTTCAGGCTCTTGTCCGACTCCACCGGATCGGCGGCATTGAGTGCCAAGCCATCTTGTGTTGCGGGCGCTGGGGACCAGTTTTCGCCCAGTTGCGGGCGCAGGGGCCATTGATTGGTCTCAATCATCAACCGCGTCAGATCAAGCAGCACATAGCTTTCAACCACATGATCGCCCGCAACCCTGTCAAACCATCCATAACGTAGGAAATGAGGTCGCCTGCTCGCCTTGAGGCCGTAAAGGTCATTTTCGAAATGCCCCACCAGATACCCCGTCGTGGCAAACCAATCGCCATCTTTGAATTGACCGCTCATCAATATGTCAGTGCGTCGTTCGAGATCGGGGAAGGCATGCAATAATGGCCGCCAAAACTTCTCGCTAATGGCTTCGCTGCCGGCGCAATGGCCAACCGGGGCACCTGCGTTGAAATCGCATTCCGGTGCGTATAGCAGTTCCATCAGCGCAATATGGTTTTTGCCCAAGTCGCGGTGACCAGAAATCAGCTTCCAATAACGCGCTTTATCAAGTGTCATTTTCATCCCTTCATTGTCACCAATATTGACTTCGAATGCAATCGCCGTAAACCGTTATTTGTCAGGCATCGTGAATTGCCTCGAAAATGACGGAAATGCGGGAACTTCATGGTCGAATCTATCACCAATATTGATGACTTCACGTGCGAGGCGCTGACAAATCGACTGGTGCGCTACACCGACCTGATTCCTTGTTACAACGCCTTTATCGATTGCCGAACGCCTGGTTCCGAGGCGAAAGAAAATTTCACGATTATCGGCCCCGGTGTCTCCGAAAACCCCGAACAATATGTTCATATCGCCGAACCGCACGGCTATAACATTGGCGGTGCGCGGCAACCGCCGGGCTGCGTTAATTCGCAGCATAGCCATGATACTGCCGAAGTGTTTGTCGTCCACAGCGGCCATTGGCGCTTTGACCTTGGCGAGCATGGAGACGACGCGCAGATTGACTTGCACCCCGGCGATGTTATTTCGATTCCGACGCAGGTTTTTCGCGGTTTTACCGCCACGGATCATGCCGAGGATGGCAGTCCTGGGTTTTTGTGGGCAGTTCTTGGCCAAGACAATCCTGGCCGTGTGACATGGGCTCCGGTGGTGTTCGATATGGCAAAAGATTATGGGCTTGTTCTGCTCGAAAATGGATCGCTTGTCGACACGGCGGCTGGAGAGGTCGTTCCGACAGATGTGCCGCCAATGGCCCCGACATCGCGCGCCGCCGCCGATGCTTTGAACAAAATGGATTTGGCGCAGGCGCAGGCCATCGTTTGGCGACATGCAAACTCCGATGATACGTCGGCAACGCCGATCATCGGTGAAGAAGGTCCGCTCAATTGGGACCACGGCTTTAAACTTGACCGCATCGATATTGCGCCCGGCGAAACGGTTGACTGGGACGATGCAGATGGCAAAGACGTGCTCTTCATCCACCGGGGCAGCGTTGATGTTGCGTGCGAAGATGGTTTCGTGACATTGGGCGAGGGCGATACGATTAGCCTGCCAGATGGATTGCCGCGCCGCTTGCTCTCCGATGCAGGAGCAACTGTGTATGTGGTTT
>JAEMTM010000027.1:6736-17103 GCA_016462305.1 Sphingomonadaceae bacterium
CCCAATAGCGGCATCCCAAATGTAGGGGGCCGCGACATATCGCAAATATTGGCTTCGCAGGGTGCTGCGCGGCAGGACATCCCCGGCTTTGACCCTGAATATGCCGACATCGTCGACTATATCCTGCGCTGCACCCACCGCATCTGGGAGCAAAAGGATGTCGGCCTGATCGCGACGCATTATGGCAGCGACATCGTGGTGCATATGATGACAGGGCCCGCGATTGGCATGGACGGCGTGATCGCGGGAACATCTCGCACATTGTCGGCCTTCCCCGACCGGACATTAACGGGTGAGGCCGTGATTTGGTCTGATGAAGGAGATGGGGCGTATCTATCGTCCCACCGCATCACGAGCACGGCGACCAATCTCGGCACGTCCGAACTTGGCCCCGCGACGGGCAAGCGGATCACGTTTACGACCATCGCGGATTGCCTTTGCAAAGCAAACCTGATCATCGAGGAATGGCTGGTTCGTGATTATAGCCATATGGCGCTTCAGCTTGGTTTTCATCCGCGCGAAGTCGCGCGCACGCATGCCGCCGCAGACAAGGCCAAGGGCGGTCGTGCGCAGTGGCGCTTAGAAGCGATGGCGCGTGTGCAGGACGCACCGCTCAGCGCCTTTACCAACGAAGCCCTGCCTAATCCGCAGAGCGACCCGCATGATTTTGCGCACGCCTTTTTCGATCAGATCATCGCCCATCGCCGATTTGGCCGCGTGCGAGAGGCCTATTCACCGGTGGCGCATTGGAACGGCCCGGGCGGACGGCGGCTGTTCGGTTGGGGTGAGATTGCGGGCTGGTTCACCGCCATCATCGGCAGTTTCGGCGATACGCGGGTCAATATCCAGCATGTGGCTGCGGTTGACGACATGATCGCCGTCCGTTGGGAACTGACCGGCACACATGATGGCGGCGCGCTGTATGGCGCGGCTACTGGCGAGCCGATCTATATCCTCGCGGTCACGCATTGGCGAATTGCGCACGGCTTAATTGTCGACGACGTGACGGTGTTCGATGAAGTTGCCCTGATGCGTCAGATGGAGGGTGGGCTTTGAGCGCCTTAGCTACTCTTGAAATCGCGCTGCGCCGCGACCGGGCCTATGCGCGCCTCGCCGATAGCCATGTTCACCGCGCCACCCGCGAAGACAGCCTTGGCATCATCAAAGGCCGCGACGCCATCACCGCTGCTTGGGTGAATGAGGACGCCGCCGATGTCAAAATCACCGCCGATCTGGGTGAGATGATCGCGTACAAGGTCAAAGGCCCGAAACAGAGCTGGCACGGGCACCGTTGGGTTTGGCGCGAAGAAAGCCGTGTCATGCGCGAAGTCGTCATCGAAGATCGCGGAGACGCAAAAACCGCTCCGCAATTTCATCCCCCCCTTGGTGAACTGCGCAGCGGCCAAGGTCAGTATGACGCGGGGGATAAAGCCATCCTCCCCCCCGGCTTTCCAGAAGGTGCCCGCGAGATCGCAGATTGGTTGCATCAGGCATGGAACGGCCGCGCTTTCAATCTCTATGGCCGCGCCTGGCTTCCTGCGCTTATCCGTGCGCTACCCGACGCGACCTTCCATTTTGAACATGCGATTGTTGGGGAGAAGCAAACCGCCATCCTTTGGCGCGTGCATGGGCATCATGCCAGCGGGAAGCGTGTGCGGTTGATCGGTAGTAGCGTGTTTACCGGCGACGCCGATGATGATGATACTGTGATCGATCACGCCTTTATGGTGGCGCAATTGGCGGGTGAGGTGATTGATTACGGCGCTTGACCTGGGGTCCTGACCCTAAGCCCTAACCGCCTCCGCCAATCGCGCAGCGCCTTGCAACAGGAAATCCTGATCTGATCCGAGGATGAACAGGCTCGCGCCCTTTTCGCGCCACATGCCGACATCGCCGACGCGGCCAAGGAACATGCCGGTGGTGCGCCCCGCCGCTTTGCCCGCCGCAACGATGCGGTCAACGGCGTCCACTACCACTGCGTCGTCAGGGGTTTCTGCGCTATAAGCGATAGTCAGGTCTGCGCGGCCAATGAAGAGCGCATCAATGCCCGAAACAGCGGCGATGGCGTCGATATTGTCCACGCCCTCAACATCCTCAATCTGAGCGATCACAGTGACGGCCTTCGCATCGGCACGGTGCCCGGCCATTCCTTTGGTCGTATAGCCTGCCGCGCGGCTGCTGCCCGCATAGCCGCGCCCCCCGCTGACATAATGACAGGCTTTGACCGCGTCTTCGGCTTCTGCGGCGCTGCGGATATGGGGAAGGATCACCCCGTCCGCGCCGCAATCCAGCGCGTTCAGAATATGCGCGTGGCTTGCCGATTGCGGGCGGACCAGCACCGTCTTCCCGCCCGCGCGCGCGGCCAATATGCAAAGGTCAAGCGCAGCGCGATCAAACGGCGCATGTTCGGCGTCGAGCACGAGGCAATCAAGGCTGCTAAAGCTGAGCACCTCAACCACATGCGGGTGCGGGGTTTTGACCCATGTGCCAGCAAGTAATTCACCGGCGCGTAACTGGTCGCGAAACGCTACCACAGGTTTTTACTCGCCAGTTTTGCGCCTTCCGCCAAGGTAGCCAGTTTTGCGTAGACAATCTCAGGATCAACAACGCCAAACCCGGCAAAAGTCGAAAAGCCGCAGTCGGTGCCCGCAATCACCCGCTCCCGGCCGATGATATTGGCATAGCGTTCAATCCGCTCCGCGACAACGCGGGGATGCTCGATGAAATTCGTAGTGCTGTCGATGACACCGGGGATCAGGATTTTGTCCTCGGGAATGATGTCCGCCATTTCGACGAAATAGTTCCAATCGGCCTGATGGCGCGGGTTGGATGTTTCGAACAGAAGTGCTGCGGGTTTGGCCTTCATCAACGTGGGCAGGATGACGCCCATTTCAACATCACAACAATGCGGCCCTTCATAATTGCCCCAACAGACATGCATCCGCACCCTATCAGCGGGCACATTGCGGAGTGCATGGTTCAGCGCCTCCACATGGCCACCGATCAGGGTGAGATATTCGGCATCGCTGCGATCTTTGTACATCATGTGGCGGCCCAAGCCTAAGTCCGGGCTATCAAGCTGTAGATATAATCCAGCCGCAACAATCGCCTCATATTCAGGGCGCATCGCCTCTGCCAGTGCCTCCAGATAGGCGTCTTGTGAGGGATAATATTCATTGGGCTGAAACAACGCGATAACACCGGGCGAGGCGGAATTCATGAATCCGCCGGATGGCTTATGCGCCGCAACTGCCGCCAGCATATGCGACACATCCTCCTCTAGCGGCGCCATGGATTTGACTGCGATAGGGCCAACGCATTTGGGGCGGCGATAGGTCGGTGTGCCCCCGCCCTTGGATTGGCGTTCCAAAAAGCTGGGGAACATCTCAAGGTCTTTTGGTGCGCTGCGCGGGCTATCACCGTCAAAGCCGGTAATCCGGTCCTTGATATAAGTAGCGTAGCTAATTTTCGACATTTCCCCGTCGGAGACGAGATCGATACCGCTGGCGACTTGACGCTCGACAGCATCATCTACCGCTGCGTTAATGACGCTGGAAAATATATCGGCATCAATGGCCTCTCCACGCTCCTGCGCAAAAACGAGATCTGTTACAGCGGCAGATCGCGGGAGTGACCCTACATGGGTCGTTAATATGCGTTCAGCCATCAGGCAAATTCCTTTCCGTTAATTGTCATCCAATGTTCAATGGCCGCGGCAAAGGCCGTGGGCGCTTCGAGTGGTAGCATATGACCCGCACCCGAGATCGCGCTAAACTGCGCTTTGGGTGTCATATTTGCCCAAATTTGATGCCAAGCAGGCGGGCAGAGAGTGTCTTCCTCTCCGCATAGATAGAGGACCGGCATATCAAGCGCAGCGATGGCGTCGCGCCGGTCTTCGCGCAGCCGCAGCGCCTCGCTCTGGCGGACAAAAACATCGGCACCCAAGCCCATTCCCATGTCGCGCAGTAAGCGCAGAAGCGCATTATCTTTTCTGTTTTGCGCGGCAAGGTAATTGGGTTTCAATTCTTCAACCAATACCCGCTCCAGCCCGCCCGCACGAACTTCGGATTGCTGCACGGGGCGATGCGCGGCACGTTCGGGCAAATCAGCGGTCGCGTTGTAACCCGACAAAATGAGACCCACTATTCGGTCCGGCGCTTGTACTGCCATCTCCACGGCAATGATTGCGCCCATCGAAAAACCTATTGGCAACAACGGACCGTTGGTGACCGCGAGCGCCCGTTCGGCCATAGCGGCTATGCTGTCGTCCTGCGTCAGATCGGCGTCGATTGCGCCCGAAAGCGTGGCGCGCACTTGGGCGGACCACAGCCGCGCATCGCACATATTGCCTGGCAAAAGAACTGGTGTCGGCTGCATTACCCCAGCCTTGCGGAGCTGCCGGGTAACAATTCTCCAGCAAACAAGCGCTGTTCGGGTGACAATTCTGGCCGTTCGATCCGTTCGATCAACATGGCAACCGCAGCCTCAGTCATCCGACGCACCGGCTGGCGGATCGTTGTCACCTGATAGGCCAGCCATGTTGCAGGGCCGACGCCGTCGAAGCCGACCACCGACAAGTCCTGCGGCACTTCGATGCCGAAGTTGATCCGTGCGCTGTCAATTGCGCCAATCGCCATCAGGTCGTTTGCGCAAATCAACGCGTCCAACTTTCGGTCCGTTATCCGCATCAAATCTCTGAGCGACGCATCGCCGCTGGCATAATCGAAATTGCCGCGCACGATTTGGCAGTCGCGCCCCAGTTGATGTAACCGCCGCCTTGCGGCTTCGACGCGCTCTTCGCCTACATAGCTGTCGGCTGGGCCTGATATGATCCCAAAGACATGATGATCGCCTTCTACCAGAGCGTCGACCAAAGCATGTTCGCCGCTGACTGAATCGCAGCAAACACTTGAGACGGGTTCGCCTTCGCCGACACGATTATACAATATTACGGGGACACCGCGATCCGCAAAGGCCGCAAGCTGTTCAGGGTGAAGCCGCGCTGCAACAATTGCGCCGTCAACGCGATAGCGCCAAACCTGATCAAGCACCTCATCTACGTCTGATTCTGCGGCAAGTGAGAATAGCAAAACGCGAATGCCCTGCGCCGACAAACGCTGCGTTAGTTCAGCCAACACTTCGGGATAATACAGGTTGGTCAGGTTTGAAATGATGATAGCCACCAGGTTTGACCGGCGCGTGATCAGGCCCTGCGCAATAGCATTAGGGTAATAATTCAGCGCGCGCGCGGCGGCCAAAATCTTTTCCCGCGTGCGCGGCGCGACAGATGCCCCCTGCTTGAAACAACGAGATACCGCAGACTGCGACACTCCAGCTTGCCGCGCCACATCATAAGACGTGGCGCGGCCGCTATTGGCTTCAGGCTGCTTCTTTACGGCCATAACGGCGGACCCTTATATCGGCCTGTTCCTTATGTCCTGCAAAACCCTCTATCGCACACAGGCGCGAACAATATTCCCCAATCATCACGCTCGCCTCATCGGTTAGCACCCGTTGATAGGTGCAAGTCTTGATGAACTTGCCCACCCAAAGCCCTCCGGTAAAGCGCGCATTTTTTTTGGTAGGCAATGTGTGGTTCGTGCCGATGACTTTGTCACCATAGCTGACATTGGTGCGGTGCCCCAAAAACAGCGCGCCGTAATTGGTCATATTGTGCAAAAAATAATCGGGGTCTTTGGTCATGACCTGCACATGCTCTGATGCAATTTCGTCCGCAATCTGGACCATTTCTTCGTAGCTGTCGGCAACGATCACTTGGCCATAATCGGCCCATGCTTTCGATGCGATCGGCGCCGTTGGCAGGATTGTGAGTTGACGCTCAATTTCAGCCATAGTCTCGCGTGCGAGCTTCTCCGAATTGGTCAGCAATATCGCAGGAGAATTGGGACCATGTTCAGCTTGGCCAAGCAAGTCGGCCGCGCATAGCTCTCCGTCCACGGTTTCATCAGCAATCACCAATGTCTCTGTCGGGCCAGCGAGCAAATCGATTCCGATGCGGCCGAACAACTGGCGTTTAGCCTCAGCAACATAGGCGTTGCCTGGGCCGACTATCATATCGACAGCGGCGATGCTTTGCGTGCCAAGCGCCATTGCGGCCACAGCCTGAACGCCACCGACACATAGTATCTCGTCAGCACCTGCCATGTGCATAGCGACGACAATCGCGGGATTTGGTTTGCCCTCAAATGGCGGTGCGACCGAAATAACCCGCTGCACGCCTGCTACCTTGGCCGTCACAACGCTCATATGCGCAGAGGCAACGAGCGGATATTTGCCGCCCGGCACATAACAGCCGACGCTATTCACGGGCAGATTCTTGTGACCCAATATAACCCCAGGTAAAGTTTCCACCTCGACATCCTTCAACGCATCGCGCTGAATCTGGGCAAAGCCGCGCACTTGCGCTTGGGCAAAGCGGATGTCTTCGATGGTCTGGGGTTCCAGCTCGGCATAGGCTGCATCGATATCGGCTTGCGACAGACGGAAATCTGCTGGAGCCCAATTATCGAATTTTTGCGACCAGTCGCGCACCGCGTCATCGCCGCGCTTCTTGATGTCCGCGATGATTTCCTCGACAACTTGACGAACCTGCGCATCGGCTTCTGCCGCTGCATCCTCGGTGATGCCGGTTTTTAGATAGCGGGCCATTTAATTCTCCTTCGACGCTTTGAATCGGTTCAATTGTGCCTTACGCTATAGGAAATGACTTCGAATGCAAGGACGATAGAATGACGCAAAATGAAATTCCTGGCTGGGCGCGCGGCATCGCCAATAAGCATGCTGTGGTTACAGGTGGTAGCAAAGGACTCGGCCGGGCCATTTGTATCGCACTGGCGCAAGCCGGGGCGAGCGTTACAGCCGTAGCGCGGGATCCGGTTGCCTTACAGGATTTCGCGAAAGAATATCCAAGCATAAAGATATGGCAGGCGGATGTGAATGACCCAGCATTCGGGGCCGAACTCGCACAGCGCCGCGTGGATATTTTTGTAAACAATGCCGGCACCAACAACCCTATGCTTATGGTCGACGTGCCCGTTGCTGTTCTGGACCAAATGCTCGATCTCAATGTGCGCGCCGCCTATTTGGGGGCGCAAGGGGCGGCCCGTGCGATGGTGCAGGCGGCGTCCGGCGGGGTTATCATCAATATAAGCAGCCAGATGGGGCATGTTGGTTCGCCGGGACGAACAGTTTATTGCATGACTAAACATGCGCTGGAGGGTCTTACAAAAGCGATGGCGGTAGAGCTTGCTTCGCACAACATCCGCGTCAATTCCGTTGCACCGACGTTTATCGAGACGCCGATGACCGCGCCAATGCTAGCAAAGCCAGAGTTTCGCGCCTTTGTCGATAGGATGATACCACTTGGCCGAATTGGAACGCCAGAAGATGTAGCAGCGGCAGTTCTCTATCTGGCATCGCCTGCTGCGAACATGGTTACAGGAACGAGCCTATTGGTCGATGGAGGTTGGACAGCGCAATAAGCTCGGCTGATAGGCCTTGAGGGTGTGACGCTTTTGCAACGCGAAACCGCTCTTTGCATTCGAAGTCATATTTGACTTGCATTCGCAGTCTTTTTGCAGTCCACCTAATCGTTCAGAAATTACAGAGTGATCGTTCAAAGGGGTCAAGAGCAATGAAAATCTCAAAAATGCACCTATTGGTAACCACAGCGCCGCTTGCAGCAATGCTGCTTAGCACGCCATCATATGCACAAGACAAAGCCAGCGATGACACGGGTATCGAGGAAATTATCGTTACCGCGCAGCGCCGTGAAGAAAATTTGCAAGACGTTCCGATATCGGTTTCCGCCTTTACTGCCGAACAAATGGCGGCGCGCGGTACAAGTGATATCTCACGGCTTGAAGGCCAAGTTCCCGGTTTCACATTCGGCCGTTCTGGGTCCGATGCCCGTCCGGCAATTCGTGGTGTCCGGACCGAAAATGTCGGTGTGAATGGCGACACGACGATCGGTTTCTTTATTGACGGCGTTTATCAGTCGCGTGCATCACAGGCGACGACCGGCTTTGTCGATATTGAACGGGTCGAAGTCCAGCGCGGTCCCCAAGGGACGCTCTATGGTCGCAACACCTTTGGCGGAAATATCGTCATTTCGTCTGCCAAACCTTCACTCGAAGGCTATTTTGGCGGCATGGACCTAACTGTCGGCGAAAATGGCCGTTTCCGGACCGATGCCTTTGTAAACGCGGCACTGAGCGATTCAGTAGCGATCCGTATCGCTGGTTCTTACGAAAAATCCGACGGCTATGTGAAAAACGTCAATCCGCTCGGCAATAACCTGTTTGACGACGACAATCGCTATGTCCGTGGGTCATTGTTGTTGCAGCCTAACGACGCGTTCAGCGCGCTGATTAAGTTTGATTACTCACGCCGGGTTGGCGCTGGCGGATCGGCTTTTGGCTATAAGCTGGCGGGAAGCTATTTTGACGTCGCCAGCCGTCAGCAACTTTATAATGCGACCCCAGTGTTCGGCCTGAACACGCGAGGCGGCAACCGCGACGGTGTAAACGACGCTCTTCCCGGGTCGGCTGTTGCAACGAGCGACCTTGGCGTGCCTATTTTTGCGGCTGGCGATCCTTACACCATCGATACGGACCAAAAGACCATATTGGACTTGGAAAACAAGGCTTGGACAGCAAATCTGGCGTATGATTTCGGCCCGGTTACCGTGAAGTCCATCACTGGCTATACCGATTTTGGTGCGATCCGCACCTCTGATACCGACTTTTCGGCAAATCAGATCGGCGTCGATTTTCAGGATACGCGGGCAAAGACCTTCAGTCAGGAACTGCAATTGCTTTCCAGCGACACTGAAAGCGCGCTGACCTATGTTTTGGGTGCTTATTATTTCAAGGACAAGCTGACCGGTATTTTTATCAACGAGCAATATCCGCGCATCATCCGCAACGTAACGCCAAACCTCAATCTGGCGGCAAATGGTGGCGGATTTTATGATCAGCAGAGAGCGAAGACCGAATCCTACGCCGCTTACGCTCAGGCAAGCTATGCAATAACCGAGCAGCTGAAATTTACAGCCGGCGTTCGGTACACCAGTGACAAGAAAGACTTTGCCTTTGCCAACGCGAACGCAATTCTTCCAACCGCTGGAACGCCGCCTGTGCCGCAGGGGACAGCGATTACATTGCGCACGGGGCCCATTCCGGACAGTGCTTTTGGCGTTCAGGGTGCGGCGACCAATTGTACCTTCACGAATTTCCCGCCGCGTTCCGGTTTTCAATGCCTTGCATCCAACACAACAATCCTGACCGGTGCGACCTATGATACCAAAAAATTCAACAAGACCACATGGCGGGCAGGTCTGGATTATCAGTTGAGCGATGACAATCTGATGTACGCGTCAGTATCGACCGGCTTCCGTTCGGGTGGATTCAACTCGGGCCAGGGACCGGCGGCATTGCAGCCAACTTTTAACCCCGAAACGGTGATTGCCTATGAAATCGGTTCGAAAAACCGGTTTGCCGATAACACGATCCAGATTAACCTCGCGGCGTTTTACAACAACTATAAGGGACTTCAGGAACAGCGTCAGGTGCCAGTCGGCGCCACAACATTGTCGATCATCGAAAACAGCGGCAAGGCGCGGTCCTATGGCGCAGAAGCCGAAATGATTTGGCAGCCAGTCGATGCGTTGCAAATCGGTGCGACCTTTGCCTATCTGAACGCAAAATATACTGAATATCGCGACGTACCTGCGCCATTTGGTACCACGATCCTTGTGGCTGATGCGGCAGCATTGACCCCGACAGTTGTCAACGGCGTGACCATTGCACCCGCTGGTCAGCGCCGTTTGTTTGCCCCTGGCTATAAATGCGGCCTGGTCGCTGGCACAGGCGGAGCGGGGCAACCGGCGGCAGCCTATGGATGCGACATCAGCGGAAACAGCATTCCCTATTCTCCCGAGTTTACCGGAGCAGTTTACGCATCCTATGAAATTGACTTGGGCAGCGCAGGTACATTGACGCCTTATGCGTCGATCAACTTCTCCAGCAGCTTTTTCGGACAGCCGTTTAACTCGATCCTAGAAAAGCAGGATGCGTTCAACAAAATCGACCTCCGCTTGACTTGGGCCTATAACGAAAATGTCTCGATCCAGGGCTTTGTGACCAACGTGACGGACAAGGTGACTTCAACCCGCTTTGTATGGGGCGGCGGCGGTGCGCTGCAAGCAAGCTACGCTCCACCCCGGCTATGGGGTGCGCGGGCAAGCTTCAAATTCTAATCAGGCTAATCAGGCTAATCAGGCTTAGTATCGAAGGGCGGAACTGCGGTTTCGCCCTTCGTTCATTGGTGCCTGTATTTTAACGGAG
>JAEMTM010000147.1 GCA_016462305.1 Sphingomonadaceae bacterium
CGATCCCGAACAAAATCTGATTATTTACAACAGCAAGGATGGCAAGGCATCGGTCGCCCTGTTTGCGCGGGACGGAAATGTGTGGATGAACCAAAGCCAGCTAGCCGAACTTTTTGCCACCTCCAAACAAAACATCAGCCTTCATATATCGAAAATATTGAAAGATAACGAGTTATTGAGAGATTCAGTTGTCAAGGATTTCTTGACAACTGCGGCGGACGGCAAAAATTATCCGATCACCTTCTATGCAATCGACATGGTTTTGGCGATTGGTTTCCGCGTCAGAAGCCCGCGCGGCACCGAATTTCGGAAATGGGCCAATGCCAACCTAAAGCAATACCTCATCAAAGGTTTTGTGATGGACGATGAGCGCCTGAAAAATGGCGGGGGCCGGGCCGATTATTTCGACGAATTGCTGGAACGCATTCGCGACATTCGGGCTTCCGAATTGCGGTTCTATCAAAAGGTGCGCGACCTGTTGGCTTTGTCATCCGATTATGATGCGAGCGACAAAGCCACCCAGATGTTTTTCGCCGAAACGCAGAATAAACTGCTGTTTGCCGTTACGGGTAAAACGGCGGCGGAAATTATTGTGGCGCGGGCCGATGCGAACGCCCCCAATATGAACCTTACCACATGGAAGGGATCTGTCGTTCGTAAAGGGGACATTATCACGGCCAAAAATTACCTGAATGCCGATGAAGTCGATAGTTTGAACCGCCTTACCGTTATCTTTTTGGAAACCGCCGAATTGCGGGTGAAAGACCGAAAGGATCTAACGCTTTCCTATTGGCGTTCAAATGTCGATAGGCTTTTGGAGTTCAATGACAAGCCTGTCCTTCGGACAGCAGGGCAGATTAGTCATGCGCAAATGGAGGCAAAAGTAGTTAGCATTTATCAAGAATTTGACGCGCGACGTAAAAATGAGAATGCGGCCAAGGCTGATGAAGATGACATGCGTGAATTGAACCAAATCGAAGACAGTTTGAAATCCACACGCAAGCCGACAAAGAATAAGCAGGGGGAATGAATGATGACCACCGCAAAGCCCATCCCCGCCGTTTCCTTTACCACGGCCCGCACCGGCGCGTCGGCTAAACCCAATGAAATGGGCATGCGCCAGATGCAGGAGCGCGCTTATGCCAAGCGCGGCGAGCAATATCTTTTGATCAAATCGCCGCCCGCATCGGGCAAGTCGCGCGCGTTGATGTTCATCGCGCTCGACAAGCTGCACAATCAAGGTTTGCAACAGGCGATCATCGTCGTGCCCGAAAAGAGCATCGGCGGCAGCTTCGCCGATGAGCCGCTGTCGAAATTCGGTTTCTGGGCCGACTGGGCGGTGAAGCCGCAATGGAATCTGTGCAACGCGCCTGGCCCCGAAGAAGAGCGCGTTGATCCATCCAAGGTTCGCGCCGTGGGGCAGTTCCTCGCCAGCGATGACAAGGTGCTGGTTTGCACCCATGCGTCGTTTCGCTTCGCGGTGGAGCAGCTTGGGATCGAGGCGTTCGATAATCGCCTGATCGCGGTGGACGAATTCCACCATGTTTCCGCCAGCGCCGACAACAAGCTGGGAAGTCAGCTTGGCGATTTCATCCACCGCGACAAGGTGCATCTTGTCGCTATGACCGGCAGCTATTTCCGGGGCGATGCCGTTCCCGTGTTGATGCCCGAAGATGAGGCAAAGTTCGAGACCGTTACCTACACCTATTACGAGCAGCTCAATGGGTATGAGCATCTGAAATCGCTCAACATCGGTTATTTCTTCTACTCAGGGCGCTATCTGGGCGCGATTGAGGCCGTGCTTGATCCATCACGCAAAACCATTGTGCATATTCCGTCGGTCAACAGCCGAGAAAGCACGAAGGATAAGATCAAGGAAGTTGAAGAGATCATGGAATATCTCGGCGACTGGAAGGGTGCCGATCCCGTGACCGGCTTTCACCTTGTCGCATTGCCCGCCGATGAAAATGGGAACGTCCGCACGATCAAGATTGCCGACCTTGTGGACGACAGCGATCAGGTGAAGCGCGCGAAGGTTCTGGCGGCGCTCAAAGACCCTTCGCATAAGAATGACCGCGACCATGTGGACATCATCATCGCGCTTGGCATGGCGAAGGAAGGCTTTGACTGGATTTGGTGCGAACATGCGCTGACCGTCGGCTATCGGTCCAGCCTGACCGAGATCATTCAGATCATCGGTCGTGCCACTCGCGATGCACCGGGCAAGGAAGTGGCGCGTTTCACCAATCTGATCGCCGAACCCGATGCGTCCGAGGCTACGGTGGTCGATGCGATCAACGATACGCTGAAAGCCATCGCGGCGAGCTTGCTCATGGAGCAGGTGCTCGCACCGCGTTTCAATTTCACCCCGAAGGATAACGGGCCGCTGCCCGACTTCAAATATGAAGGTGGGTATCAAGAAGGGCAAACGAACGTCGGTTTCAACGAAGAGCGCGGTCAGTTTCATTTCGAGATCAAGGGACTTGTCACGCCCAAGAGTCCCGAGGCAACCCGCATTTGCGCCGAAGATTTGAACGAGGTCATCACCGCATTCGTGCAGGATAAGTCCGCTCTTGAGCGCGGCTTGTTCGATGGTGCGCATGTTGGCGGTGAAACATTGGCGGAAGAACTGACTCAGCTCAAAATGGGTAAGATCGTGCGGGATCGTTACCCTGAATTGTCGGGCGAAGATCAAGAGGCGGTGCGCCAGCACGCGGTTGCCGCGTTGAACCTGACCCAGAAGGCCAAGCAGCTTGCGGGCAGTGGCGGCGAGGGCGGTGCGGATGACGAGGCGCGCTCCAATACAGCGTTGATCGAGGGCGTTCGCAAATTTGCCATTGAGGTGAAAGACCTCGATATTGACCTGATCGACCGGATCAATCCCTTTGAAGCGGCTTATTCCATTCTCGCCAAGGCGATGAACGAAGGGACGTTGAAGCAGGTTGCCGCCGTGATTGGCAAGCGCAAGGTTAGCATCCCCTACGACGAAGCCCGCGACTTGGCCGTCCGCGCATTGCAGTGGAAGAAGGAACGCGGACGTGCTCCCGAGATCACGTCCCAAGATCCTTGGGAAAAGCGCCTTGCTGAAGGCGTTGCCGCCCTTGCGAAATTCACAGCGCAGAAGGCCGCCAATGGTTGAGCTGACCGACGACGAATTGCTCGCAGAACTCGGCGTTAGCGTCGAGGTGAAGCCTGCGCGCGCTTACACGCCGCAGCAAGAGCGGATCATCGCGGGCTTTGAGGACATTCTCAAATTCCACGAGGAGCATGGCCGTGCGCCGCAGCACGGTGAGCAGCGCGACATATTCGAGCGGCTTTATGCGGTGCGGCTTGATCGCCTGCGCGAGCTTGAGGATTGCCGTTCGCTGTTGGCAGGAATGGATAAGCATGGTTTGCTTGAGGGCAATTCGGATGCCAGCCACATCGTTCCCGATGCGCTGGATGATGATACGTTGCTCGCTGAACTAGATATTGATCTTGGCGGCGAAGATGACATCACGCAGCTACGTCATGTGCAAACACGCGAAGAACGGCAGGCCGCCGAAGAAATTGCCAACCGCGAACGCTGCATTGATTTTGCGAAATTTCAGCCGCTGTTCGCCGATTTGCAGCTCGAACTTGATTCCGGCGTTCGCAGCACCCGGCCTTTCGTAAAGGACGCCGGATTTCTGAAAGCCGACATCGGCCCCGGCCAATTTTTCATCGTGGGCGGCCAAACCGCCTATGTGGCTGAGGTAGGCGAGGCATTTAAGGCTCCAAATGGTGAAACCGATGCCCGGTTGCGGGTCGTCTACTCCAACGGAACGGAGAGCAACCTGTTGCGTCGCTCCCTGCAGCGCGCACTCTATAAAGATGAAGCCGGGCGGCGCATTACCGATCCAGTGGCGGGGCCACTTTTCTCTGACAATGCAGGCGAAGACGACACCGAAAGCGGGACGATCTATGTCTTGCGGAGCAAGTCCGACCATCCACAAATCACACAGCACCGTGAGTTGATCCACAAGATCGGCGTAACGGGTGGCAGTGTCACGACGCGTATTGCGGCAGCGGAGAACGATGCAACCTATCTGCTAGCCGGCGTCGAGATCATCGCCGAATACAAGCTGTTCAACGTCAATCGCACAAAGCTGGAAAAGCTGATCCACCGATTTTTCGCTGACGCCGCATACGACATCCAAATTACGGATCGCTTCGGTAAGCCCGTCCGACCCCGCGAATGGTTTCTCGTACCGCTCCATGTGATCGACGAGGCTGTTGAACGGATCAAAGACGGCACGATTACGGAATTTCAGTATGATCCGGCAAGGGCGACCATCGAAAAGGTTGCGCTGTGATCATCCGGGAGGTCGACATTGAGAATTTTCGTGGGACTATAAGAAGTTGCGCTGAGG
>JAEMTM010000028.1:0-2333 GCA_016462305.1 Sphingomonadaceae bacterium
GCGCTGCTGGCTGGACCAGAGTTTCGGAATTAGCCGCGCCTTACGGTGAGTCGCGTGCGCTGTCAAGGCCAGAGGCCCGTTACAACACATGAGCCACGCCTTGGGTTCAAGACACCAAACCGTAATAATATATTAGGTTTAAGAAACAAAACTGTAAGAAATTTTGTAACAATTTATTATCCCTGCATATTGCATTTATTTCAATTTGTCTTACGCCAACAGTCATTGGGGATTGACCACCTATAAATGAGCTCCTTTGGGGCGAGATAAATAGTCAAACCTGATGATGGAAACATTAGCGGACGCAAGGTCCACCATCTCAATCAGGGAGAGTTTATGACACATCATTATAGGACAACTGCGCGTCTGCTGTGCAGCATTGCAGGTTGCAGCATTATTATTGCATCGCAAAGCGCGAGCGCACAAGACGCCCCGGCAACTGCCCAAGAGGAAGAAAGCGCAATCATTGTAACTGGTTCGCGCATTGCCCGCCCCGAACTTGAATCGGCAGCGCCCGTGACAACGCTCAGTGCAGACACGCTAACCGAGTCCGGCAACACGGCAGCGGGGGACATCATCCAATATATTCCCTCCCTGTTCAGCTCCACAAGCAGTGATCTGTCTGCTACCAGAGGCACTTTGATTGGCGGCACATCGCTGGATCTGCGCGGACTGGGTTCGGTCCGAACACTCGTGCTGGTCAACGGTCGCCGCCACGTTGCTGGATCTTCTGGTACTGCCGTTGTCGACGTAGACACCATTCCTACCGTTCTGATAGATCGCGTTGACGTGCTCACGGGTGGCGCATCTTCGGTATATGGTTCCGATGCCGTGTCCGGCGTTGTCAATTACATCCTCAAAAAGGATTATCAGGGCCTGACGCTCAATGCACAGTCGGGGATCAGCGAACGGGGTGACGCAGGAAAATATTCCTTCTCAGGCGCATATGGCCTGAATTTTGACGATGGCAGGGGCAATATAACCATTGCCGGCCAGTATAATAAATCGAATCCGATTGCGTATGGCGACCGCGACTATTTGCGTGGCGGACAACGTCTGGATGATGACGCCAACCCGGCGCTTCTATTCCAAGCATCCGATCTGACGCCAGCGCTGGTTGCTGCGGGTGCGTTCCTAGGCCAATCAATATTGCTTGACGGCGCATCACGCTATGCTGTTACGCCTCAGCTGCTGGTCAATCGCGCCAAAAATGCCGCACCCCGCGCCTTCCTTCCAAGGCGCACTTTCTCAATTTCGTCGGCGCTCGGTCTTGTCGGTTTCGACGCTAATGGGGATTTTGTGGCGGACGATCCCGGAACCGACTTCGACCGCAACGGTGTCAACGATTGCGACCAGACCTATAACTTCGTAAATACTGGCTTTGGCTGCTACGTCACCGAAAATGGTCGCGTTCGACCCTTTAAGGACGGACTGATTGCGGGCTTTGCCAATAGCTTCGGCGGCGATGGTATTCCGAACTTTCTCGACCGGGAAGAAATTGTTCCAGGTGTCGAGCAGTTCAACGTGAACCTTAACCTGAACTATGAATTCAGCCCAGCGTTCAAACCGTTTATCGAAAGCAAGTTTTCACGGACTAACGCTTCGGTGGCCAACAATGTGAACAGCTTTAACGATACGATTCCAATCCGGCTGGACAACCCGTTCATCCCGGCTGAATTGCGTGCCGCGATTGTCGCCAGCCCCGATTATGATCCGGCGGCTTCGCAAATCATCCTAAGCCGCGACAACGCCGACTTCGGAAGCAACCGCGACGACATAGAACGCGACACATATCGCATCGTCGGTGGCGTCGGCGGCGACCTTGGCGGAACATGGAGCTATGAGGCATCGTTGAATTATGGCCGCACTGCGGAAACGTTCGTGACGGTCAACCGGCGTTTGGAAGACCGTTTTTATGCAGCGGTCGATGCCGTGCGGGATCCTGCAACGGGCAACATCGTCTGCCGCTCTTCGTTGAACGCCGCGTCGATACCGGGCACTTCGCCTTTTCCGGGATATGATGCTGACCCGGATGGCGACGGCATTTTCGAGCCCAATACTTTCCGGACTAATGACGGCAGTTGCCGCCCACTCAATCTGTTCGGCTTCGGAGCCCCCAGCGCTGCCGCAGTGGCCTTCGTCAATCCTTCTTCGACGAACAAAACGACTTTGCAGCAATTTGTTGCTCAGGCGTTCATTACTGGAACCACGGAAAACTTCTTTACTCTACCAGGCGGGGCACCTGCGATCGTGGTTGGCGGCGAGTATCGGAAAGAGAAGAGTAATTTTGAAGTCGATCCGTTCGATCAAGCAGGCTTTTTCTACGAATCGGG
>JAEMTM010000028.1:2433-16930 GCA_016462305.1 Sphingomonadaceae bacterium
TTCACCCGAAATCGTACGGCTGGTCCGACGTTTTTGGGCTTCAACAGCTTTCGGAACGGACCGGTCAACTTTGCCCGCTTTGAAGCGCGCGGAATTGATTTCCAGGCGCGTTACCGTTTTCCACTGGGAAGCGATGCCGGCGACATTACGGCTAATGTCGGCGGCACCTACGCTTTGCGCGGGCTTAGATTTACGTCGGTCACTGATCCCAACTCAAAAAACAATTTCATCGGTGAAGCTCAGTCACCCGAACTTGCCTTCAGTACGGGTCTTGCTTGGGACAAGGACGGTTTCCGCATCCAGTGGGAGAGTTTCTGGCAGTCGAAGCAATATTATCAGGGCGTTGATGCTGAGGATCCCAGCGGTTTTGCCGAGCCTAACCGCGACCCGAATTTCTGGTCTCATGACATCAACATAAGCTATCAGCTCAACGACCAGTTCACTATCCGTGGCGGTGTCAATAACCTGACCGACGAACGTCCGTTCAAGGCAGAGGCGGCTTATCCGATTTCAGCAATCGGTCGTAACTATTTCCTTGGTATCACCGCGAGATATTGATCTGGTTCGTAAAACAGAAAAAAGGGCGGCCTCGAAAGCCGCCCTTTTTTTAACCTTTACCCTTTGTCTTAGTTTTGCCGCTCTCCGCATTCTCTTCGATAAACTCGATGATCCTTCCGGCAATATCCTTACCACTGGCCTTTTCAATGCCCTCGAGTCCCGGCGAGCTGTTTACTTCCATGATAACCGGGCCGTGATTGGATCGGAGCATATCGACGCCTGCGACATTCAGGCCCATTGCCCGCGCGGCGCGAACGGCGGTTGACCGCTCCTCAGGCGTTATCTTGATTGATGAAGCCGTACCGCCGCGATGCAGGTTTGACCGGAAATCGCCCTCTGCGCCCTGACGCTGCATGGAAGCGACGACTTTGTTGCCGATGACAAAGCATCGGATGTCGGTGGCATTGGCCTCTTTGATAAATTCCTGCACCAGGATGTTCACATTTGCACCGCGAAACGCCTCGATAACCGAACGCGCCGATTTCTCGGTTTCCCCCAAGACCACGCCAATGCCTTGCGTGCCTTCAAGCAATTTGATGACAACGGGCGCACCGCCCACCATCTGAATCACTTCGTCGGTCTGGCGCGGGTCATGGGCAAAGGCGGTCACAGGCAGGCCAAGCCCCTTGCGCGCCAAAATCTGTAATGACCGCAATTTGTCCCGCGAACGGCCAATGGCAACACTTTCATTCAGCGACCACACATTCATCATTTCGAACTGGCGCAAAACGGCAAGGCCATAAAAGGTAATGGACGCGCCGATACGCGGAATGACCGCGTCATATTTGCCAAGTTTTGCCCCCTGATAATAAGCCTCGGGCCGATGTGAGGTGATATTCATCGTCACCCGTAAGGTGTTTAAGATGTCGATCTCGTGGCCGCGCGCTTGCGCCGCCTCAACAAGCCGTTGGTGGGAATAAAGATTGGCGTTCCTTGCCAGCATCGCGATTTTCATGTGCCTGTGCTTCCTTGATTGGCGGGTTTTCCCAACACCCACCGCCGCCCGCTATTTACGAGAAAGCCGCGCCTTAACGCCCGTCGGCCAATTAGCAAGGGAAAGGCCATTGATCGCCGGTTCGCCAAGGTGAGCTGCCCGTTCCAACACAGTTTACCAAAGCAAAATTGCGCGGAGATGACATAGCGGTCTTGTCGTTCCCCGTTGGATGACCGCACCATGCGGCGGTCAATAACGGGGGCTTCATAACGCTGGGGTTTTTCACCCGCATTCAGCCGGAACCAGAATTCGACATAAGGTTTGCCGTCGCGCAAAATGGGCTTGATCCGCGTTGCGTGAATGGAGGATGTCGCAGCACCGGTGTCCATTTTGGCATGCACTTGTGACAGGCCAAGACTTGGCACATCAACCATCTCGCACCAGCCTATTTCGATTTTGTTGCCGGATTTCGGGCTGCGTTCCCCCGTCCGCAATTAACTTTGCTCCGTTGGAGACGACTCACTTGCGGAGACATCTTCGTCAGGCTTCGCAGTGCTGACTTCAGACGCTTCGTCAGAGGCTGCGTCCTCAATCGTCTCAATATCGAGCTTGAAGCTATCGACCTTGGGTTTTTCCGTCCCGGCGGGAGCGAAAGGCAACAGCATGTTTTTAAACTGCTCGCCAAGCACCTTATCAACAGCAGGTGCGATTTCCGATACTTTGTAGCGCATGTAACCACCCACTACATAGGAAAAGCTAACGCGCGTAGCCGCATTGTCCTTAGCAGGTTCCATAGCAACGGTGAGCGTCCCAATCACAGCCTCCGACTGAAGCGGACCGAGCGCACCTTGCATGCGCAATACTTTGCCCGGCTGCACAAATATAACACGCATATGCTCGACGCTACCGACAGTCTTCAGCTTGCCATTTTCGTCGGCCTCCTGAAACAGCTCGCAAAAACAACCATTGGCCTGTGCATCAATATAAAAACCTGCGCTTGACCCCGACCAGCTATGCGCCTTGTTCCAATAGTCCTTCGGTGAAAGGAGGCGTTTCCAGATTTCCGCAGGCGTCGCGTTCACGGTCGCAATATGAACCGAGTTGAAGCCCGTATCTGACGCAGCTTTAACTTCAGCGAAGGCTGGAGAGGACATTGCCGCGAGAAGGGCGGCGGGAAAGAGGACACTTTTCATGCGAAAGGTCTAGCCCCGATTCTCCGGAAATAAAAGCGTCGTTCATTTTGGACAGAATTGTCAATTCCGACTGTACTGCGTGAACGCACGAGGCCCTGCTGACACAGAGATGACGGGGGTCAGTCGATAATAGCGTCGATGGCGTCGGTCACGTCCTCAATCGATGCCATGCCATCAACCCGACTAACTAGGCCACGTGCGTCGTATAGAGGCAAAATCGGTTCGGTCTTTGCACGATATTCCGCCATGCGGGTCCGCACGGTTTCCTCATTGTCATCTGGACGGCGCTTGAATTCATGCGCACCGCATTTGTCGCAGGTGCCCGCAACGACGGGTTGCTTGAACACGTCATGATAGCCGTCGCCACAATAAGCGCAGGTGTAGCGGCCAACCACGCGTTCAACCAACGCATCTTCGTCAACGACGAGTTCAACAACATGGTCAAGCGTCCGGTTGCGCGCCAAAAGCAAACCATCCAACAACGCTACTTGCGGCGCCGTGCGCGGATATCCATCGAAGATGAGGCCCTTATCGGCGGGAATGGCGTCCATATGTTCACCAAGGATTTCCGCCATCAACTCGTCGGGAAACAATTTCCCGGCCTTCATGATTTCATCCGCCATTTTGCCGACATCCGAACCAGCCTTAACCGCCGCACGAAGGATGTCACCCGTCGACAATTGCACCATGCCATATTTCTTCACCAGAAATGCAGCCTGTGTGCCCTTGCCTGCGCCCGGAGGCCCCAAAAGGATGATATTCATGAAACGTCTCCCCGGTTCGTTTCGATGTCGCACCGTTTAGCGGGTGCGTCCACCCTTCAGCTTCGCCTTTTTCAGCAGGTCACCATATTGATGCGCGAGCAAATGGCTCTGTATCTGCGAGATCGTGTCGATGGTGACATTCACCAGAATAAGAAGACTGGTTCCGCCAATGGCAAAAAATTGCTGCTGCCCCGTCTGTGCCATCACATAATCCGGCAGCAAACAAACCAATGTCAGATAGGCTGCGCCAAGCACCGTGATACGCGTGAGCACATAATCCAGATAAGATTCGGTGTTTTTACCAGGTCGGATACCGGGGATGAAGCCACCGGCCTTTTTAAGATTCTCCGACGTCTCTTCCGGATTGAACACCACCGCAGTGTAGAAAAAACAGAAGAAGATGATGCCAAGACCGTAAAGCGCCAAATATACTGGTTGCCCATGGGCAAGATATTGGTTCAGCGAAATCACGAAGTCACCCATGGCGCTTTCGCCCGCAACCTTGTTACCGCCGAATTTCGTGACCGTAATCGGCAAGAGCAGCAGAGACGAAGCGAAGATGGGCGGAATAACGCCGGCTGTATTGATTTTCAAAGGCAAGTGGCTGCGGTCCGCCTGCATCATCCCGCGCTGCGTTGCGCGCTTGGGATATTGTATCAGCACGCGGCGTTGGCCGCGCTCCATGAAGCAGATCAAAAGCGTCAGGCTTACGAACATCGCAAGGAACCCGACAATGATGAACCCGCTGATCGATCCCGTGCGGCCGCCCTCCAGCAACTGCGCAAACAAACGCGGCATTTGCGCGACGATACCCGCCATGATGATGAGCGAAATACCGTTCCCAATACCCCGCGACGTGATTTGTTCACCCAGCCACATGAGGAACATCGTGCCCCCGATAAGGCTGATGGTTGCGACAATGCGGAACATCAGGCCCGGTTCGACCACAGCGCCAATGCCATTGGCGGCCGCAAGGTTTTCAAGACCGGCGGCAAGGAAATAGCCCTGCACCGCGGTCAGGAACACTGTGCCATAACGCGTATATTGGTTCAGCTTCTTGCGCCCGCTCTCGCCTTCTTTCTTGATCGCGGCAAGCGTTGGCGACAGTGATGCCGCAAGCTGCACCACAATCGATGCGGTGATATAAGGCATAACGCCAAGCGCGATGAGGCTCATCCGCTCAAGGCTGCCGCCCGAGAAGGTGTTGAAAATGTCGAGAACACCGCCAGCGGCATTATTGGCATATAAAGCCGCTTGGGCGACAGGATCGACGCCAGGCAATGGCACGAAGCTCAATAAACGGAATATGATGAGCGCGCCTATGGTAAACCAAATGCGGTTCTTCAGCTCTGTCGCCTGCCCGAACTTCGATAGATTGAGGTTCGAGGCCATTTGGTCGGCCCTAGATGCCATGATATTCGTTCCTTGGTTCCGGATTGACGCCGAGCGCAATTTGCGTGCGCATCGGCTTAATCCCAAAAATTACGCCTGACTATATCCGGACGGCCCCCAGAAATGTCAAACCCCGCCTGCCCATATCGGGAAGCGGGGCTGGCATGACAAGAGCGAAGTCGTCGCCTTAATCTTATTTCTTAGCCGCAGCTTCTTTAGCCGCGTTCTTGACGGAAGATTTCTTTGCAGCCGCCTTGTCCGAAGCCGAAACCTTGGTCAGAACATCAACCTTGCCGCCTGCCTTTTCAACCGCTTCAATCGCTGCCTTTGACGCGCCAGCTACCGAGAAGTTTACCTTGGCGGTCAGTTCACCCTTTGCGAGCAGACGAACGCCATCCTTACCGCCACGCGCAAGGCCAGCGGCCTTCAATGCAGCATGGTCAACAACAGCCTTGATGTCGATTTTCTTGGCATCGATGAACTTCTGAATCATACCCAGATTTACTTCGGCATGGTCCTTGGCGAAGATATTGTTAAAGCCGCGCTTTGGAATACGCATGTGAAGTGGCATCTGGCCGCCTTCAAATCCGTTGATTGAAACACCTGAACGGCTGGTCTGGCCCTTTTGGCCGCGGCCTGAGGTTTTGCCCTTGCCTGAACCGATACCACGGCCAACGCGCATCCGGCGATGGCGTGCGCCTTCATTATCTTTAATGTCATTCAATTTCATGTCGTGCACTCGCTTTCGCTTTAATTCGCGCTAATGTTGTCAGTCCTGAATTTGGACCATGTGACGAACTGTGCGGATCATTCCGCGCACTTCGGCAGTGTCTTCGATTTCGACAACGCGGTTCATCTTGTCAAGGCCAAGGCCTTTCAAAGTTGCGCGCTGCGAAGCGGGACGACGGATCGGCGAACCGGTCTGCTTAATCTTAATCTTCGCCATATCGATTACTCCGCAATAGCTTCTGCGTCGGCTTCAGCAGTTTTGCTGCCACCGCGACCAAGAAGGTCGGCGATTTTCTTGCCGCGACGCTGCGCTACCGACTTGGGGCTCGTCTGTTCAGACAAAGCCGCAAAAGTAGCACGGATCATGTTATATGGGTTCGACGTGCCGACCGACTTGGTCACAACGTCCGCAACGCCAAGGCTTTCGAAGACGGCACGCATTGGGCCACCTGCGATGATGCCGGTACCCGCAGGTGCCGAACGCAATGTTACCTTGCCCGCGCCGAAATGGCCCTTGCCGTCATGGTGCAAGGTGCGGCCATCTTTCAATGCCACGCGGATCATCGATTTCTTCGCAGCAGCAGTTGCCTTGTTAATGGCTTCTGGCACTTCGCGCGCCTTGCCATGTCCAAAGCCTACGCGACCCTGGCCATCGCCCACCACTACCAGTGCAGCAAAACCAAAGCGCTTACCGCCCTTAACTGTTTTCGAAACGCGGTTGATGTGGACGAGCTTCTCAATCGTGCCATCATCTTCTTCCTGAGCTGGACGACGATCATTGTTGTTACGACCACGGCCACCGCCGCTACCGCCACCACGATTGTCACCGCCGCCACGACCGCCGCGACCGCGACGCTGGCCTTCAGGAGCGGCTGATTCAGGTGCTACACCATCCATGACGGGTGCAGTGCTTTCATTGTTTTCAGCCATCATTAGAACTCCAATCCGCCTTCGCGCGCTGCATCTGCAAGCGCTTTGACGCGACCGTGAAACAGGAACCCGCCACGATCAAATACCACGCTGGAAATGCCAGCCTTCTTGGCAGCTTCGGCTACCCGCTTGCCAACGTCCGCAGCAGCATCGGTTGTCGAGCCGTTCTTCGTCTTCACGTCCTTGTCGAGAGTCGAGGCAGACGCAATGGTCGCACCCTTCGAATCGTCAATGACTTGCGCGTAGATGTGACGGCCAGTGCGGTGCACGGAAAGACGCGGACGTCCAGCAACCTGCGCCCGTAATTTCGAGCGAACGCGCTGACGGCGACGTGCAAAGAGAGACAGTTTTGCCATTATTTCTTTTTCCCTTCCTTGCGGAAGATATATTCGCCGCGGTACTTGATGCCCTTGCCCTTATAAGGCTCTGGCTTCCTCCAGCGGCGAATTTCGGCAGCAACCTGCCCAACCTTCTGCTTGTCGATACCTGAAATTTCCACCGTGGTGTTATCAGGCGTCTTGATTTCGATGCCATCAGGGATCGCGAAGTCAACATCATGGCTGTAGCCAAGCTGCAACTTCAACATCTTGCCCTGGCTGTTGGCACGATAACCAACGCCGGTGATTTCAAGCACCTTGGTAAAGCCCTCAGTCACCCCGGTGACCAAATTTTGCACCAACGTCCGCTGCATACCCCAAAAGGCGCGTGCCGCTTTGCTGCCATTCGCAGGCTTCACCAAGAGACCATCATCCTGCATCTCGTATGAGATCAGGTCGCTCATCGGCATTTTCAGTTCGCCCTTCGGTCCTTTGACCGACAGCGTGCCCGCTTCCATGCTGGCGGTAACGCCCGCAGGAATGGGGACAGGTTTCTTACCAATGCGGCTCATTAGAATACCTCCGCCAGGATTTCGCCGCCGACATTCTGTGCACGCGCTTCGGCGTCCGACAGAACGCCCTTGGGCGTCGAAACGATGGTGATACCAAGGCCGTTACGGATAACCGGAAGCTCTTGGCTTCCTGAATATACGCGGCGACCTGGCTTTGAAACACGGGCGACATGCTGAATAGCAGGCGCGCCTTCGAAATATTTCAGCTCAATGCGGATGCCCTTATGTGCACCCAAGGCTTCTTCGCTGTAACCACGAATATAGCCTTCACGCTGCAACACATCGAGAACGCGCGTACGCAGGCTGGACGCTGGCGAGACTACAGAGTCTTTCTTCGCCCGCTGGCCGTTGCGGATACGGGTGAGCATATCACCCAAAGGATCGGTCATTGCCATCTATCTTATCCTTACCAGCTCGACTTCGTAACGCCCGGGATCATGCCCTTATTGGCAAGATTACGCAGTTCGATACGGTTCAGCTTGAATTTACGGTATACGCCGCGAGGACGCCCGGTGGTTTCGCAACGGTTGCGCACGCGGTGCGGGTTACCATTACGAGGAATTTCAGCCATTTTCAGGCGAGCGATCAAACGCTCGCTATCATCAAGCGACTGGTCTTTCGCCATCGCCTTGAGCTTCGCGTAGCGACCGGCATATTTCTTAGCCAGCTTCTTGCGACGCTCGTTCTTGTTTATGGAGCTCAGTTTAGCCATTATGCAGCCGCCTTTTCATCAGCTTCTTCTACTGGGAACGGGAAGCCGAACAGCTTAAGCAGTTCGCGCGCCTCGTCATCCGAGTTTGCCGAAGTCGTTACGATCACATCCATTCCGCGCACCACGTCGATGGCGTCATAGCTGATTTCTGGGAAAATGATCTGTTCCTTAAGACCCATGGCGAAGTTGCCACGACCATCAAAGCTCTTTGGGTTCAGGCCGCGGAAATCGCGAATACGTGGCATCGCAATCGTAACCAAACGGTCAAGGAATTCATACATCTGGGCACCGCGCAGCGTTACTTTCACGCCGATTGGCATGCCTTCACGCAGCTTAAAACCAGCAATCGACTTCTTCGCCTTGGTGATCACTGGCTTTTGACCCGCAATCAGTTCCATTTCGGCCAGAGCGGTCGTAACCTTCTTCTTGTCCTGCGACCCTTCGCCCACACCCATGTTGAGTGTGATCTTCTCGATCTTTGGAACAGCAAAGCGGTTTGCATAACCGAACTTTTCAGTCAGACCCTTTACAACGGTTTCGTCGTAAAGCTTCTTCATGCGAGGCGTGTATTTAGTATCAGCCACTGATCGTCTCCCCGGACTTCACGGCCACACGGACCTTCTTGCCGTCCTTGGTTTCCACGCGAACGCGTGTTGCCTTGCCGGTCTTGGGATCCGCCAATGCCACATTTGAAATGTGCAGCGGAGCTTCGAAGCGGTCGAGACCGCCCTGCGGGTTAGCCTGCGAAGCTTTCCGGTGACGCACAGCGATGTTGACGCCAGAAACGACGACTTTGCTGTCCTTAGGCATCACGGCGGTTACTTCGCCAGATTTGCCCTTGTCTTTACCGGCAAGCACGACGACCGTGTCACCCTTTTTGATTTTTGCCAGAGCCATTATTATAGCACCTCCGGTGCCAAGCTGATGATTTTCATGTGGTTCTTGGCGCGCAGTTCGCGAACAACTGGTCCGAAAATACGTGTGCCAATCGGCTCCTTATTGTTACCGATAAGCACAGCAGCGTTAGAGTCGAAGCGAATGACCGAGCCATCGGCACGGCGGATGTCTTTGCGCGTGCGCACGATAACGGCCTTATGCACGTCACCCTTCTTAACCTTACCACGCGGCGCAGCTTCCTTGATCGACACCACGATGATGTCGCCAACGCCAGCCACGCGACGCTTGGAACCGCCAAGCACTTTAATGCACTGAACGCGCTTTGCGCCGCTGTTGTCCGCAACATCGAGGTTGGATTGCATCTGAATCATGGGATCAATCCTCCGTTGTTGCTGCGACCGGGGCTACAGCGGCATCAGCCACCAAGCGCCAGGTCTTGTTCTTGGAAATCGGCGCGCACTCTTCGATGCGGACGACTTGGCCTTCTTTGACGACGTTGTTTTCGTCATGGGCGTGATACTTTTTCGTGCGGCGGATGATCTTGCCGTAAAGCGGGTGCTTCACTTTGCGCTCGACCAGAACGACAATCGTCTTGTCATTCTTGTCGGAGACCACGGTCCCTGTGAGAATACGTTTTGGCATCGGTAGCTCCTTATGCCGTCTTTGCGGCGGCGCGCTGGCGCTCACCCTGCAGGGTTTTGATGCGGGCGATGTCACGACGCACTTCACGCACACGTGCCGGCTTTTCCATCTGGCCAGTGGCCGATTGGAAACGCAGGTTAAACGCTTCGCGCTTCAATTCGCCGAGCTGAACAGCAAGCTGATCGTCGCTCCTGACGCGGAGATCTTCGGTTTTGCTCATCTTATGATGCTCCCAGATGCGAGGTGTCGCCGAGACGCGCCACGACCTTGGTCTTGATTGGCAGTTTCATGGCTGCACGCTGGAATGCGACAGCTGCGATTGGACCAGGAACACCGTCGAGTTCAAACATGATGCGGCCAGGCTTAACCTTGGCTGCCCAATATTCGACCGAACCCTTGCCCTTACCCTGACGAACTTCGGCAGGCTTTTTCGTGACTGGCACGTCCGGGAAGATGCGGATCCACAAACGTCCCTGACGCCTGATATGACGTGTAATCGCACGGCGGGCCGCTTCGATCTGACGTGCAGTAATCCGCTCTGGCTCAAGCGCCTTCAGGCCGTATGAACCGAAGTTCAGGTCAGACCCGCCCTTGGCTTCGCCCTTGATACGTCCCTTGAACTGCTTGCGGAACTTTGTTTTCTTTGGTTGCAACATGTCTAGTTCCTAACCTTTAGCGGCGGTCAGACTGCGGACGGACGCCGGAAGTCTGCGCTTCCATCATCAGCCGGTCAGTTGCCATTGGGTCATGACCCAAGATTTCGCCTTTGAAGATCCAGCATTTAATGCCGATGATGCCATAAGCAGTCAGTGCTTCGGCTTCGGCATAGTCAATGTTGGCACGAAGGGTATGTGCAGGCACGCGGCCTTCGCGGTATGATTCAACGCGGGCAATTTCTGCGCCGCCCAAACGACCACCGCAGGTGATCTTGATGCCTTCTGCACCCAAACGCATGGCTGACTGCATCGCGCGCTTCATGGCGCGACGGAAAGCGATACGGCGGATAAGCTGGTCAGCAATGCCTTGCGCTACGAGCTTTGCGTCAACTTCCGGCTTGCGGATTTCAACGATGTTCAACGACACTTCAGCGGTGGTGAACTTATTGATCAGCTTCTTCAGCTTTTCAATGTCCGCACCCTTCTTGCCGATGATCACGCCCGGACGCGCTGCGTAGATTGAAACGCGGCAGTTCTTGGCAGGACGCTCGATAACGACCTTTGAAATCGCTGCTTGTGGTAGTGTTTCAAAGATGAACTTGCGGATTTTGATGTCTTCCAGAAGCATGCGGCCATATTCCGCACCTTCGGCGTACCAACGGCTATCCCAAGTCCGGTTGATTTGCAGGCGAAGCCC
This sequence comes from Sphingomonadaceae bacterium, assembly GCA_016462305.1. GTDB lineage: Bacteria > Pseudomonadota > Alphaproteobacteria > Sphingomonadales > Sphingomonadaceae > Sphingorhabdus_B. The sequence continues at coordinate 13,427 of JAEMTM010000028.1, forward strand.
GACTGGATTTGATTTCTGACCCATGACTTATGCCTCTTCTTGCTGTTCGCGCACAACGATACGCAGACGGCTGAATGGTTTAACGATCCGGCTCGACTTGCCGCGGCCGCGGGCCATGAAACGCTTCATGGTCAGCGCCTTGCCAACGCTTGCCTCGGCGACGACAAGGCTGTCGACGTCAAGATTGTGGTTGTTTTCGGCGTTGGCGATGGCAGATGCCAAAACCTTGCGCACGTCATCTGCCATTCCCTTGGTGGAGAATTTCAGGATGTTGAGCGCGTCTTCGGCTTTCTTGCCACGGATCAGCGCGGCAACGAGGCCCAGCTTCTGAGCCGAACCACGGATGGTTGTGCCCACTGCCAGTGCTTCATTGTCGGCGACGCGACGGGGTGCGGATGCCTTACCCATTAGCGTTTGCCCTTCTTATCTGCGCCATGGCCATGATAAGTACGCGTTGGAGCGAACTCACCAAGCTTATGACCGACCATGTCCTCATTCACCGAAACGGGAATGAACTTGTGGCCATTATAGACGCTGAACGTCAGGCCAACGAACTGAGGCAGGATTGTCGAGCGACGCGACCAAGTCTTAATTGGTGCAGCCTTCGATGCTTCCTGAGCGGTTTCTGCTTTTTTCAGCAAATAGAGGTCAACAAACGGACCTTTCCAGACGGAACGAGACATCAGTTACCTCTTCTTCTTAGCATGCCGCGAACGGATGATCATCCGGTCGGTCGACTTGTTGCTGCGGGTACGAGCACCCTTTGTTGGCTTACCCCAAGGTGTAACCGGATGACGACCACCTGACGTACGACCTTCACCACCACCATGCGGGTGATCGACTGGGTTTTTAGCAACACCACGCGTCAGCGGGCGAATACCGCGCCAGCGGTTGCGGCCTGCCTTGGCAAGTGTCGTGTTCGAGTTGTCAGGGTTCGAAACCGCACCAACTGTGCCCATGCACGTGCCGAGAATGTAGCGCTGCTCACCTGAGTTCAGGCGAACGATAACGCGACCACCGTCACGACCAACGAGTTGCACATATGTGCCTGCCGAACGGGCGATCTGGCCACCCTTGCCGGGCTTCATTTCGATGTTGTGGCAAATGGTGCCAACGGGCATCTGGCTCAGCAACATGGCGTTGCCGGGCTTTACGTCCGTTTTTTCACCAGCGACAATCGTGTCACCAACGGCGAGACGCTGCGGCGCAATGATGTAGGCCAATTCACCGTCTTCGTACTTTACAAGCGCGATGAAGGCAGAACGGTTGGGGTCATATTCCAGACGCTCGACCGTTGCAGGCATATCCCATTTACGGCGCTTGAAGTCGATCAGGCGATATTTCTGCTTGTGACCGCCGCCGATACCACGCGATGTCACATGACCCTTGTTGTTACGGCCGCCGGTCTTGCTCTTGCCTTCGGTCAGGCCCTTAACAGGACCGCCTTTGTACAAGCTTGACCGATCAACCAGCACAAGGCCGCGACGGGCGGGGCTAGTTGGTTTGTAGCTTTTGAGTGCCATTATCCTGCCCTTAAATACCGGTGGTCACGTCGATGCTCTGGCCTTCGGCCAAAGTGACGATCGCTTTTTTGACATCCGAGCGCGTGTAGGGCTTGCCCTTCCAACGCTTGGTTTTGCCCTTTTGCACGAGGGTGTTCACGTTCGTGACCTTCACATCGAACAAGGCCTCTACGGCTGCCTTGATCTGTGGCTTGGTCGAGCTTCCCGTGACCTTGAACACAATAGCGTTATGTTCCGACAGCAAGGTTGCTTTTTCGGTGATGTGCGGGGCAACGATGACGTCATAATGACGCACGTCGATTGCTTTATCCTTAGCCATTAGTTGGCACCTCCCGTAAGGGCGAAGCGTGCTTCCAGCTTCTCAACCGCAGCGCGGGTCAAAACCAGAGTGTCATGCTTCAGGATGTCATAAACATTCGCGCCAACGGCTGGCATCACGTTGATGCCGACCAGATTAGCCGAAGCCAGACGGAAATTGTCGCTAACGGCGTCGCCATCGATAACCAATGTCGACTTACCGAAACCGAGCTTGCCAACCTGACCCTTAAGCGCCGCAGTCTTTGCAGCAGCCAGATCAAGATTTTCAAGAACGATTAACGAACCCGACTTTGCTTTGCTCGAAAGCGCCATCTTCAGACCCAATGAACGGATCTTTTTGTTCAACGACGGGTTAAAGTCACGCAGACGGGCACCATGGGCCTTACCACCACCGATGAAGATCGGCGCAGCGCGGTCACCGTGACGGGCAGTACCGCCACCCTTCTGGTTACCAAATTTCTTGCCGGTGCGGGCAACGTCCGAACGCTCACGGGTAGGACGAGCCGTGCCGCGGGCCTTCTCACGCTGCCAGGTAACAACACGGTGCAGAATGTCGGCGCGTGGCTCAATGCCAAATACGTCGTCATTCAGATCGATGTCGCCCTTTGCCTTGGCGTCGAGGGTTTGAACCTTGAGCTTCATGGTTTAGCCCTCCTTCTTTTCTTCGCCGGCGTCTGCAGCAGCTACTTCAACAGCAGCGGCTTCGACAGCGGGTGCAGCTTCAGCGGGGACCTCAATAGAGGGCGCTTCAGCTTCGACGGCTGGAGTGTCTGCAACTTCCACTTCGGTGTTGATGATGACGTCTTCAGCTATTGGAGCCTCATTGTCATTCTTCAACGCGCCGGGGAATGGAGCAGCCTCAGGGGTTGGAACCTTCACGGCGTCACGAACGAGCAACCAGCCATTCTTCGCACCAGGGACAGAACCCTTCACGAAGATGAGACCGCGCGCAACATCCGTGCGGACGATTTCGAGATTCTGCTGTGTGCGCTGACGGTCGCCCATGTGGCCGGCCATCTTCTTGTTCTTGAACACCTTGCCCGGATCCTGGCGTTGGCCAGTCGAACCATGGGCACGGTGGGTAATCGAAACACCATGCGATGCACGCATACCGCCGAAGCCCCAACGCTTCATCGCGCCGGCAAAGCCCTTGCCCTGCGTGTGACCAGTAATGTCGACCAATTGGCCGTCAATGAAATGGTCCGCAGAAACGGTGGCGCCGACTGGCAACAAGCCATCGGCATTATCAACGCGGAATTCAGCAACACGCGCCTTTGGCTCGACTTGTGCTTTGGCGAATTCACCACGTTGCGGTTTGTTTACATTTTTCGCTTTACGGGCTCCTGCACCAAGGCGGACGGCAAAATAACCATCGCGTTCCTCGTTACGAGCTCCGACCACTTGGCAGCCTTCCAGCGCCAATACGGTGACAGGAACGTGACGGCCGTCTTCATTGAAGAGGCGCATCATACCCATCTTTTTCGCGATCACGCCAGTGCGCATGATCCATACTCCAACTTATGTCAGAGGCCCGGCTGGCACGATTACCAGGAGGGCGTGACGCCTAAATCCAGCCCTGAATTTTAAGCATTGCCCCGTCCGGGCTAGGCACCAGTGGCGCAATTTGATGCGCCATCTGGTAAGACGGGGAACGCGGCCCGGG